>JBGTGN010000095.1:0-77005 GCA_041746715.1 Pirellulales bacterium
GACGCGGCCGAGCATCTCGTAGCCCTGGGCACGCGTGAGCTGCCGCCGTGGCTCGTCCATCAGGGCAGCGGCCTTCTCGATCGCCTGCTCGGCGCCCGCGGGATCGGACGTGGCTCGCCGATAGGTAAAGAGCGCCAGCCAGGTCTCGGGCTTCTCAGGAGCAATCTCGGTTGCCCGATCGAGCACCTCGCCAGCCCGCTCCATCCGGCCGGAACGCGCGAGCAACTGGCCCAGCCAGAGGAGGTCTTCATAGCTCTGCGTGTCGCCGGCAACGCTCTGCTCTGCCATCGCGACCGCTTCGTCGAGCTTGCCCGCCCGCAGGTCGGCCTCGGCTGAGATCCGCTCGAGCCCGGTGATGCCAGAGTCGCCAAGACGCTCCATCGCACGCTGGGCTTCCTCCAGCCGATTGGCGGCATAGAGCATCGCCACAAGCCGCCGGATCACGGCGGCGTTGACCGGGCCGGTGGCGACGGCTCGCTTCAGTCGGTCGATTGCTGCCATCCGTTCGCCACGCAGGTCCTCAACTTCCGCCGAAAGGAGTTGGAGCTGCACCCATCCGGGCCGTTCGGCCTCGGCTTCGATCAACCTCCCTCGTGCATCGTCGAGAAGCTGGCGAACATCATCGGGAATTTCGCCGGGTTGACGGTCTCCCGACTCCACGGCCTTCGCGAGCCGGTCTCGGGCGTCGAGGATCATGAAACTTGCCTCAGCTACTTTTGTGCGTGCTGATGTGGGCCCCGCGATGGTCGCGATGGTTGTCACGGCTGCCCGAGCCTTTTCGAGATCGCGTGCCATGATGGCCACTTCGAGAATCGCCTCGCGAGGACGGAGCGCTCCCGGCTGGAGCTCGGCGGCCTCTCGCCAGAGCCTTTCTCCGTCAGCCATGTTCCCAATGGCCATATTCATAGACGCGAGCGATTCGATGACCTTCACCTTCTCCGCGAGTGGTAGGCCCTCGGCACGGGGTTCGATCGCGGTGAACGTCTCCTTCGCCACGTCGCGAGGCTGACGAGACGCCACCTGGGCCTCGATCAGAAGCATGGCAGCCGAGTTGCGAATGGTCTCGGGCACGCGGGCGAGCTCCCTCGCTGCTTCATCGGGGCCGTCGGTTCGAAGGGCGAGCGTGACGAGCGCTGCCCACACGGCCGGGTCGTTGGTGTCGCTCGCAATGGGCGACAAGAGCTCGCGGGCGGCCTCGGCTTCACCCCGCTGGCTCAGCGCTTCGGCACGGAGCAGCGCCACCTGGGCGGCAGGGACACGGGGGTTCTGCGCAACGGCGCTCAAGAGGCCATCGACCCCACTCCAGTCTTGTTCCTGCTGCGGCAGGGAGGCTTGCCTCGCGATCCGCAACTGGAGCAGCGGAAACCACACCTGAGGGATTGCGATGAGCTGGTCTTCCGAAAGGCCCCGCGCCAGGGCCTCGTACTCCGCGAGGGCGTCATCGATGCGGCCCGTGGCCATCAATGCCTCGGCGGCACCGGCCCGTGCGGCCACCGAGGTTGGGTCGTTGCTGAGCACTCGACGATTGACCTCGAGCTGCGCGTCAGACTCGCCGAGTTTGGCATGGCACTGCCCAAGGTAGAGATCGATCTGCCGCACAAGTTCGTTGTTGCCGAGCGCCATCGGCCTCACCTGCTCGAGCTTCGCCTTGGCTTCGGTCCACCGCTGTTCCGCAAGGAGAAGCCGCGACTCGAGGAGGCCGACCGCGGGGCTCATGGCTCCGTAGAGCTCGCGGGTTCGCGTGATCGCCTGGTCTGCCTCGATCAGCTTCCCCTGCTGAAGGAGTACGTCGGCAAGCATCAAAAGGAGCGACGCCCTGGTCGGGTTTTTCCCCACGCCGTCGAGGAGAATTTTTTCAGCCTGCTCGAGGTCGCCATCCTGGAGCGCCACCGTCGCAAGCCCGCGGTAGGCACGCTCGTCGTTTGGAAACAGCTCGACGGCACGTTCCGCCGCGGTCTTGGCAGCGGGCCAATCGCGGAGGGCGAGCGCCAGTTCATACTCGGCGAAGGTGCAGTCGGGATTGTCTGGTGCCAGCGCGCGAGCCTTGGCGACTGCCTCGGATGCCTCCTTGAGCTGACCGCGTCCGCGGTGCCAGGTGGCAAGCGCGATCCATGCCCGGAAGTCGTCTGCCTGGGTATCAACCAGCTTTTGGAGCACAACGCGGGCGTCGTCGGGCGATGCGAGCCGCTCCTGCAAAAGCGCGGCGAGCATGATATAGGCATCGCTCGGCGCGGTCGATGGATTGGCCCCGTCGGTGAACGTTCGGGTGCCGAGATCGTAGCCGATCACCTTCGAGACGATCGTCGCAGCCTCCTTGTATTCGGCGAGGCCGAGCGCGGCATTTGCCTCGAGGAGTCGTATCTGCTGCGCCTTTTCAGCGTCTGTCGCCACGCCATCCGCATTCTTCGCCATGCGTTCGTTGAGGATTTTCAAGTGCTCGCGGGCGTCGTTGGCCCGACCCACCCGAAGCTGAAACTCAGCGAGCTCCTGCCGCAGGGCATCGTCCTCGGGCGTGCGTCGCACGGCCTCCTCGAGCGCGTTGAACGCCCGCGATATGTCGTTTCGTGAGGCATCCGGCGCGGTTGCCCGGCCACGCAGGAGCTTCGCGTATTCAGCGAAGGCCTCGTCGTCATTCGGGCGGAGCGAGACGTACTGCCCGAGGAGATCCATGGCCTCGGCCACCTTGCCGTCAGCCAGGCGTTCCCTCGCCTGTTCGAGCTTTCCACCAGCGTTTCTCGAGACCTGAACGCGGCGCAAGACGATGAGCCCGCCGGCGGCCACACCGGCCCCGAGCATGAGAACGAGAAGCAGCTTGAAATTGATCCGTTGCACGTCGATGGCTCTGGAGGGATGGGCTACCGGTCCCGAAGGCGAGGCCTTGCAGCGGCGCGCCACAAAACCGGCGAAAGGACGGAGAAACCGACCAGTTTAGCAGGCAATTGCAAGGATTTCGCGACGACGGCGGCCCTCGAGCCGCTCGACCGCCCTTGCTCCTGCCGCCGAGATATGGGCAAAGTCTGCGGGCATGGTGAACCGATACTGTCGATGAACCGGGTTATGCGGCTCAGGAAGACTTTGTGGTCTGGGGGCCGATTCCGGATGGAACGCTGGAGATTCACCAGACCGATGAACCGACCGACCATCCGCCGCCATCTTGGCATCATGTTTGTGGTGGGCCTCCTGGGGACGGTTTGCCTTGCCGCGTCACCCTCGCCACGCGGGCCGGTGGCCCAGAAGTCACATGCCCGCGTTCATGATCCTCATGTGGTGCCAGCGGGAGGCGCTGCGTGCAGTTGCCGCGGAGGAACGTGCGTCTGCGGTCATCCGACCGCCAGCCGTGGCGGTCACCATCCAGACTGCCGCGACGGTCGGTGCGGTCCCTATTGCCCGGTTCGGCCACAGCACTACGGCTTCTACGGCACCCAGTGGCGACGCTGGACAGGGCAGGGCGTGATGACCGTGTCGGACGACCGCGCGGCCACGCCGGCCCTTCCGCCACGGATGGCCGTGCCAGGTCCCGATGAGGAATCGATGCGGGCTCCCGACGATGAGGAATTCGTGCCCGAGAGCAGTAGTGAGCCACCCGCGGACCCAAGTGAATTCTCATTTCCCGAGGCCGCGCCGCCCCAAGGTGTGCCGCCACAAGACGTGGCTCCGCCAGCCGCGGAGCCCGATGCCTTGGTGCCACTGCCGGCACCGCTTCCTGCCCCCGAGCCCGCTGCCGCTGTGCCACTCCCGGAGGATGAAAATCTCTTCAACTCGAGTGTTCGCGAGAAGGCACGACGGAAGCTTGCGGTCGGCCTCGATAAGGCCATGCGTCGAGCACAGGGGGGCGGGGTTGTTCCCACGACGCATGCTGTACCCGTGGGCGGAAAGTCGGTGCCACGCGTGCCATTCGATTCCGCGTTTGAAACCCGTACCATTCGTGAGCGGCCGTAACCGCTCGCGAAATGCGAGAGGCGGGAGTCGAACCCGCATGCCTTTCGGCACTGGATCCTAAATCCAGCGCGTCTGCCAGTTTCGCCACTCTCGCAAGACGAGCCGGTGGCGTGGCCCGACTCGTCACATCGAGTGTACCTGCCTTCCGAGATCAGTGGTTCGGTCTCACACGGCGATCACCGGGCATCCTCGCGGAGCGACTCCGGCGAAGACCCCTGAAGAAAACGCTCGAGATTTCCAGCACCATCGGCCGATCGGGCGGGCCACGACGCGTAGAGATGGTCGCGGACGGCAGCGTCGCTGGCTACATCCTTAAATCCATAGCGGATTTCGAGGCTCCCGATTTGCTTCTCAGGGCCGTGTCGCGCGTTCCACTCCAACGCCAAGGCCCGGGCTGCGGGCTCGGCGAAGACGCTTGCATCAGGCCTTGCCAGATGCCAGAAGAACGTGTGCCACCGGTGGTTTTCCAGCGTCGTGAACCCACCGGTCGGATGGTCTCGCTCGACCGGTCGGCCATCGCGAAGGATGTCAACCTCGCTGCCGTCGGCGAGGAGGGCCCGTCCATACACCCACTGCTCGCGCGGCGGCACGCCACCAAACATCGCCCAGTCCTGCTGGAGGGCCGTGAGGTTCACAGCCATGGCCAGCGGCAACGGGAGCCGTGCCGGCCGCCAGGGTGAGAGCGCGGTTACGAACGCCATCGCCGCGATTCCCCCCGCGGCCGCACATGCCCAGGTCGCTGGCCTCCCGAGTGTGAGCACGCGGTGATCGTCCTTCTCATGGGGCAACGGCCAAACCTCTCGCGGGAGCAGCGGCAGCCAGGCCACGATCCCCACCACTGGAAAATAGCCGAGGGTCATGCCGAGCCAGGTCGCACCATGAAAGATCGTGAAGAGCACCACGAGGCCCACGCGTACTCTCGGCGTGGGCACGGCCAGAAGAAGCAGCGGAAGGATCACCTCGCCTAGGATCACAAGCCATTGAAGCGGGCGTGTGAGCCAGGCGTCGCGTGTCAGCATCATGCCGAGCGACGTGCCATGGTCATGGACCGAAAGGGCAACGGCGAGTGCGTTGCCCGTAAACCAGTCGGCATTGCACTTGGAGAGCCCGGCGCCGAGATAGACCGCGATGAGTTGCAGCACGAGGGCCGCAGTCGCGACCGAGGAGACAGCCGTTGGAGGTTGGCGTGGTGGCTGGAGGGTAGGCGTGGTGGCTCGCTGTCGTAGGGCGTCGCTAGACCACCAGGCACCCAGCGGCAAGAACATCGCCCAGAACATCTGGCAAGCGAGCCACACATCACCGGCGTTGACGGCAGGCGAGCCGCGACGAATCACGCTCACGAGGGCGACCCAGCCCACGATCGTGGCGATCCGTGTATGCCAGCCGATGGCGAGCGCGGCACCGGCCAGCCCCTCGAGCGCGAGGACAATGCCGCTCCACGCAACGGAGTCGTGGAGGTTGGCCAGCGACCACATCGTGATCGTGCCGTGGTAGCGAGTGAGGGTTTCAAGCGGGAAGATGCCGTTTGGGCCGAGCATCAGTTCGAGGTCTGTCCACCGCTCGAGGCAGTCGATGACCAGGATCAGCCCGAGCCCGATCCGGTAGACCGCGAGGCTGCGGGCATCGAGCAGAAATACCTTCCACGTTGTCGGCTTCCAGATGTCGGGCATGTTGTGAGATTACGTCCTTCGCGCCGCCCGAAGCCAAGGCAAAAATCCGCGCCCTGCGTGGCTCGAGGCAAGTCATGACGCGCGGCGTGGCTCGGGGTTCCCCGTGCCGCATCGCCGGACGTTCCGCTGTCGCGCCGTCGCCGCCGTCCCGGCGTCGGCTCCGTCTTGAGGTCGCCGTGCGAAGCACGGCTCTCGGACTGACGGGCATTAATGCCCTTCGCTCACTCGATGTTTGCTTCGTTTCGCCATCCTGGCTTCGCTCGCAAACAACGCCGGCTCCGCGGCACGGGCAACCCCGAGCAGATGACGCCGATGAGCGGGCACCCGGGCAGCGGGGGCGTTCCTTGAACGCCTGAGAGGTGGAAACTACAACGTTGCTCGGGTTCTGCGGCTCCCTCGCTGGGGGCCACGACGTCCTTTTCCCTTGCGCAGCGAAGAAAATAAATGCATGTTCCCCTGGTGGTGCTCGGCGGTGGTCCCGGTGGTTACGCGGCCGCGTTTTTGGCGGCTGACCTTGGGATGGAGGTGGCGCTCGTGGATCGCGATGAGCGGCTGGGGGGCACCTGTCTGCTCCGCGGCTGCATTCCATCCAAGGCACTGCTCCATGTGGGACGGGTGCTGGCGGAAGCCCGCGAAATGGCCGAGTGGGGGATTGAGTTCGCGCCTCCCAAAATCAACGTCGATGCCCTGCGGGCCCGGAAGGACAAGGTGATCGCCACACTCACCGGTGGCCTCGGCACACTCGCGCGCCGCCGCAACGTCACGGTCGTTCATGGTGATGCACGCTTTACCGGATCGACGGCGCTTGCGGTGACCGGAGCTGACGGCACGAGCACCACGATCACGTTTGACCACTGCATCCTGGCCAGCGGGTCACGGCCGTCGCGCATTCCGGCGTTCGACATCGGCAGCCAACGGGTGATGGACTCCACCGGTGCCCTCGAGCTTCGCGACATCCCGGAGAAGCTCCTCGTTGTTGGCGGCGGCTACATCGGCCTCGAGATGGGAACGGTCTATGCCGAGATCGGCTCGAAGGTGTCCGTGGTCGAGCTCACCGATGGCCTGCTGCCCGGCGCCGATCGCGACCTTGTGAAGCCACTTCAGAAGCGGCTCGAAAAACTTCTTGCTGCCATCCATCTCAAGACAAAAGTCGTCTCGCTTACCGATACGGGCTCGGCAGTGAAGGTCGCGTTTGAGGGGCCCGATGGGCCGTTCACCGAGGAGTTTTCACGTGTGCTCGTGTCGGTGGGGCGTCGACCCAACTCCGACGGGATCGGCCTGGAAAACACCGGTGTCGTCGTCACGCCAAAAGGCTTTGTCGAGGTGGACGACAAGCAGCGGACGGCCGATCCCCACATCCTCGCGATCGGCGATGTCTGCGGTGAGCCGATGCTGGCCCACCGCGCGAGCCATCAGGGGAAGGTGGCGGTCGAGGCACTTCATGGCGAGCCTGCCATTTTTGCACCCCGCGCTATTCCAGCCGTGGTATTCACAGATCCGGAAATCGCCTGGGCGGGTCTCACGGAGCACGAGGCTGCGGCGAGCGGACGGACCGTCGAGGTCAGCCGGTACCCCTGGGCGGCGAGCGGTCGTGCTCAGGCGCTCGGCCGCACGGATGGCCTCACCAAAATTCTTATCGATCCCGAAACCGATGCGGTGCTCGGCGTCGGAATCGTCGGTCCGGGGGCTGGGGAGCTCATCGCCGAGGGAACCCTCGCCATCGAGATGGGCTGCACGGCCCGAGATATCATGGACACGATTCACCCCCACCCAACTCTCGGGGAGACGGTTGCCTTCTCGGCCGAGAACTATTTTGGCCTGGCAACCGAGATCTATCGGCCAAAGACCGAGGCTGCAGCTCACTGACTCCGGGCGCTCAACGGGTGACGGTTCGGTGGTCCCAACTGCGTCGGGCACCGGCTCTCGTCATCCGGGCTTTACGCGGCTAGAAATCCTCGGGATACTCGACAAAATTACCGGAACCCCCGGAGTTCGCCATGTCTGCACCCGAAATTGACCAGGCCGGAAGCGATGTTGTGCCACCAGCCGAAGGAGCCAATGGCGCCGCGTCGTTGCCTAGCGGGGCCCACGCGACCATGGCGATCGGTCAAGTCAGTGATGGGGCTTCGGGCCAGCCGGAGGTGACCGACGGTGTGTCGTCGGTCGATGCAGATCCGACGGAAACCCGTGAGTGGCTCGACTCGCTCCGGTACGTGATCAATAGCCGGGGTGGTGACCGCGCTGCGTACCTTCTCCAGGCCATTGAGCAGGAGGCCTATCGCCTTGGGGTGCCGATCCCCTTTGTCGCCACCACGCCCTACATCAACACGATCCCGGTTGACCGACAGCCCCCCTTCCCGGGTAACCGAGAGATCGAACGGCGGATCAAGAGCATCATCCGGTGGAACGCGATGGCGATGGTTGTCCGCGCCAACCGCGAAGACAAGAGCATTGGCGGCCATATCTCCACGTTTGCCTCATCGGCGACGCTCGTCGAGGTGGCAATGAACCACTTCATCCGGGGCCGTGGTGACGACTATTCCGGCGACCAGGTCTATTTCCAGGGCCACGCCTCGCCCGGTATCTATTCCCGCGCGTTCCTTGAGGGAAGGATTTCCGAGAAGCAGCTCGAGAACTTCCGTCGCGAGCTGGCCGATGGGGGTGGGCTCTCGAGCTATCCACATCCCTGGCTCATGCCGGGCTTCTGGGAATTCCCCACCGTGTCGATGGGCCTCGGGCCCCTTATGGCGATCTATCAGGCACGGTTCAATAAGTATCTCCAGGATCGAGGCATCAAGGACACGAGCAAACAGCATGTCTGGTGCTTCATTGGCGACGGCGAGACCGACGAGCCGGAGACGCTCGGAAGCATCTCGCTTGCGGCTCGCGAGGGCCTCGACAACCTGGTGTTCGTGATCAACTGCAATCTTCAGCGGCTCGACGGCCCTGTGCGTGGCAACGGCAAGATCATCCAGGAGCTCGAGGGAGTCTTTCGAGGTGCTGGCTGGAATGTCATCAAGGTCATCTGGGGCGAAGACTGGGAGCCCCTCCTCGACAAAGACGATGAGGGGCTCCTCGTCAAGCGAATGAACGAGATCGTCGATGGTCAGTACCAGAAGTATGTGGTCATGCCCGGTAGCTACATCCGTGAGCACTTCTTCGGCGCCGACCCCGCGCTCCTGGAGATGGTGGCACACCTCTCCGACGAGAAGCTCAAGAAGCTCAAGCGAGGCGGCCACGACCCCGAAAAGGTGTACGCCGCGTATGCCGCTGCGATGAAGTGCCACGGCAAGCCGACGGTCATCATCGCCAAGACCATCAAGGGCTACGGGCTCGGGGAAGTGGGCGAAGGTCGCAACGTCACCCACCAGCAGAAGAAGCTCAATGAAGACGAACTGCGGGCGTTTCGTTCGCGGTTCGGCATTCCGATCTCGGATGATGAAGTCGCGAAGGCGCCCTTTTACCGCCCGTCGGAAGACTCGGAGGAGATGCAATATCTTCGCGAACGACGGCAGGCCCTGGGCGGCTCCGTGCCGTCTCGCCCGCTGGATTCACCCAAGCTCCAGGTGCCGAAACTCGATGATTTCCGTGGGTTTATCGAGAAAAGCGCCGGCCGTGAGGTCTCGACGACGACCGGCGTGGTCACGCTCTTGGCATCGCTGCTCAAGGACAAGAACGTCGGCAAGTACATCGTGCCGATCGTGCCAGACGAGTCGCGGACCTTTGGCATGGACCCGCTGTTCAAGCAGTGCGGGATTTACGCCCACGCTGGCCAGCTTTACGAGCCCGTCGATTCCGATCAGCTCCTCTACTACCGCGAGGCCAAGGACGGCCAGATTCTGGAGGAAGGGATCACTGAGGCAGGGAGCATGTCGAGCTTCATTGCTGCGGGCACAGCCTATGCGTCACACGGCGTGCCGATGATCCCGATGTTCATCTACTATTCGATGTTCGGCTTTCAGCGGATTGGTGACCTGATCTGGGCAGCGTGCGATTGCCGAGCGCGGGGCTTCTTGCTTGGCGGCACGGCCGGGCGGACCACACTTAACGGCGAAGGGCTGCAGCATCAAGACGGCCACAGCCATCTCTTTGCGTTGGCCTACCCGACCGTGCGTGCCTACGATCCGGCGTTTGTCTACGAATCAACCGTGATCATGCTCGAAGGCCTCGAGCGGATGTACGCCAAGGGCGAAGACTGGATCTACTACATCACGGTCTACAACGAAAACTACGAGATGCCTCCGATGCCAGCGGGCTGCGAGGAGGGCATTCTCAAGGGCATGTACCGACTCAAGGACGTGCCTGCGAAGGGGGAAACGTCGCTCGCGAAACTGCCGCCCGCCAATTTGCTCGGGTCGGGGGCGATCCTTCGCGAGGTTATCCGCGCGGCCGACATTCTCGCGGAGCGGTGGGGCATCGCGAGCACCGTCTGGAGCGTCACGAGCTGGAAAGAGCTTCGACGTGAGGCCCAGGCCTGCCGTCGCTGGAACATGCTCCACCCCGAGGAGCCCCCGAAGTCAAGCTACCTCGAGTCCCTCGTCGGCGATGCCGAGGGGGTGTTTGTGGCGGCAAGTGATCATGTTCGGGCGGTTCAGGAGCAGCTCGATCCGTGGATTCCAGGGGGTATCTTTGCTCTGGGAACGGACGGGTTTGGTCGCAGCGAGATTCGCGGCGTCTTGCGGCGACACTTCGAAGTTGATGCGGAGTGTGTGGCCGTGGCCGCCCTGTGGCGTTTGGCTGAGACGGGGGCCATTGGCCGCCACGTCGTGACAGACGCGATTCGTCAGCTTGGCATCAACCCGGATAAGATCGATGCTGCGCTCGCCTGATACGGCGAACGGGTCTCCCTCCCCTTATTTTCCTTCCAACTCCTTTCTCTTGACGTATGGCAACTGAGTTCACGCTTCCCGACCTGGGAGAAAACATCGCCTCCGGTGACGTCGTTACGGTCTTCGTTTCGGACGGCGATATCCTGAAGCCCGGGCAGGCTTTGCTCGAAGTCGAAACCGACAAGGCTGTGATCGAGGTTCCCTGTCCGCCGGGCGGTCAGGTTGAGAAGGTGCTCGTGAAGAAGGGAGACACCGTCAAGGTTGGTCAGCCCCTTGTGCTGCTTGGCAGTGGAACGGCGGCGTCCCCGAAGGCCGCCACCGCACCGAAGCCGGCTGCGGATTCACCGAAACCGGCTGCGGCATCGCCGGCTGCGGATTCACCGCCTCGGCCGGTCGTCGCTGCGGCGCCGCCTGCTCCAGTTGCTGAGCCAGAGCCGATTGCCGCGACAGCCACCGCTGTCGAGCCTGCGGGGCCCGCCGTGCGGCGGCTGGCCCGTGAACTGGGAGTGGACCTCGCGCGAGTCCGTGGCACTGGTCCCTCGGGACGGATCATTCGAGAAGACGTGATCGCGGCCGTTCGGCAGGCGAGTAGCGGGTCCCCCGCCACAAGGCCGCGAGAGTCGGCAGGCACCGAACGAGACGATTGGGGGCCGATTCGTCGTGAGCAGATGTCGCGAATGCGAAAAACAATCGCGGCCAACATGCTGCGGAGCGTGACGACGATCCCGCACCTCACCAACTTTGACGATGCCGATGTTACCGAGCTCGAGCATCTCCGCAAGGAGAGTGCCACGGAGTATGCCAAGGAAAACCTGAAACTCACGGCCCTCGCGTTTGTCATCAAGGCCGTGAGCCTCTCGCTGCGGCAGCACCCGGCGGTGAATGCCTCGATCGATCCCGAGAAGGGGGAGATTGTCTACAAGGAATACGTCAACGTCGGCCTGGCGGTCGATACGCCACGCGGCCTTGTCGTGCCGGTGCTTCGGGATTGCGACCAGCTCTCGATTCCGCAGATCGCCCAGGCGATCGCCGACACGGCCGAGAAGGCCAAGAATGCGCAGTACGGCCTGGAAGACCTCCGGGGCGGCACGTTCACGATCAGTAACCTCGGCGCGGTCGGTGGAGCCTATTCAACCCCGATCATCAACTGGCCAGAGGTCGCGATCCTGCTTCTCGGCCGGTCTCGGAAAATGCCGGTCGTGCATGAGGATCGCATCGAGCCGAGACTCATGATGCCTCTCTCGCTTTCGTATGATCACCGCCTCATTGACGGGGCCATGGCTGCCCGGTTTCTCACCGAGGTGATTGGCTACCTCGAGAGTCCGGGCCGGCTGCTGTTGGCTCGTTGAGATCGACCCTGGAACGGATTGTGACACCCACCGCGAGTATCGATTCAGCAGGCACAGCGAGCCTGGCGTTCGTCGAGGAACTGTTCGAGCGCTACCAGGAGGATCCTGCGAGTGTGCCGCCAGACTGGCAGGCGTACTTTGCATCCTGGACGCGCGGCGACGGGGTGATTCCACCCGCTGCGGCGCCCGAGAGTGATCGCGTGGCGGGCATGCCGCCCGTAGCGGCAAATGGTCATCACGAACCGCGAGCACGCCTCGTGGCACCTGATGGGATCGCCACCGGGCAGACCGTAGCCTTGGCCAATGGTGATGTCCACCTTCCGACCGCACCGGCGGGTGAGGTGAAGCCGCTTCCGTTGCCTGGTGTTGCCGGCGATGACCGCGTCGCCTTCCTCCAGGATCGAGTCGATCAGCTCGTACGGGCCTACCGTGTTCGCGGTCACCTCATGGCGGAAATCGACCCGCTCGGCAGGCCGCGGCCGGGGCTTCCGGAGCTCGATCCGCAGTTCTATCACCTCACCGAAGAGGACATGGACCGATCGTTCTCGACCGACACGATCGAGGGGCCGCAGTCGATGTCACTGCGGCAGATCATCAAGCGGCTCAGGAACACCTACTGCCGCTCGATCGGCGTGCAGTTCATGCACATGGACGACCTCCGCGTGCGGCAGTGGCTTCAGGTGCGGATGGAGGGCTGCGAGAACCGGATTCAGCTCGATCGCCGCCAGCAGCTTCGCATCTACCGCCAGATGACCACCGCCGCGGTGTTCGAGGAGTTCATCCAGAAGCGGTTCCTCGGGGCGAAGAGTTTTTCGCTCGAAGGGTCAGAGAGTCTGATTCCACTCCTCGAGATGGCCATTGAGCGGGCGGCAGGCCATGAGATCAAGGACGTCGTGCTGGCGATGGCGCACCGGGGCCGTCTCAATGTGCTGGCCAACATCATGGGCAAGAGCCCGCAGCGGATCTTCCGCGAATTCGCCGACATGGATCCCGAGCTCCACGTCGGCCGTGGTGACGTCAAGTATCACCTCGGGCACTCGACCGACTACAAGGCTGCCAACGGCCGGAATGTCCATCTCACGCTCTGCTTTAATCCCAGCCACCTCGAGTTCGTAAACCCTGTCGCCCTCGGGCGCATGCGGGCCAGGCAAGATCGAGCGAGCGACCAGGCCAGGCAACATGGCATGGTGATCCAGATCCATGGCGACGCTGCGTTTGCCGGCGAAGGGATCATTCAAGAAACGCTGAACCTTTCTGAGCTTGATGCCTACCGTGTCGGTGGCACGCTCCATGTGATCGTGAACAATCAAATCGGATTTACGACGGGGCCGGCGGAGTCTCGCTCGTGTACCTACGCCACCGACGTGGCCAAAATGCTCCAGAGCCCGATCTTCCATGTGAACGGCGAAGATCCCGAGGCCGTGGCCCAAGTCGTGAATCTCGCGATGGACTTCCGCCGCGAGTTTCAGCGAGATGTCGTCATCGACATGTATTGCTTCCGACGTCGGGGGCATAACGAATCGGACGAGCCGGCCTTCACGCAACCGGCTCTCTATCGCGTCATCGATCGCCGGCCGAGTGTCCACGAGAGCTACCTCGAACGATTGCTCAAGCTCGGCGAGATCACGCCCGAGGAAGCGAAGGCGATCGTCGAGCAGCAACAAGCGAAATTTGCAGCGGACCTGTCAGCCGCCAAGAGCGAAGACTACGTCCACAAGAGCGACATCGGCGGTGTTTGGGCGTTCTATATCGGTGGCCGAGAGCGTGAGGCGGCCGATGTCGAGACCGGGCTGCCACGCGAAATGCTGGTCGATCTGCTCAAGCGGCTCGTGGAGATGCCCGACGGGTTTCAACCCCATCCCAAGATTCGCCGGTTCCTCGACGGTCGGCTCGAGATGGCCGCGGGCACGGCACCGATTGACTGGTCGGCGGCCGAAGCGCTCGCCCTTGGAAGCCTTGCGGTGCAGGGGATTCGCGTTCGGCTCACCGGGCAAGACAGCCAGCGGGGCACGTTCAGCCACCGCCACGCGGTGATTCACGATGTCGTCACCGACGAGACCTGGTGTTCCCTCGAGCATCTCGATGCCGACCAGGCACCGGTGGAAATCGCCAATAGCCCTCTCTCGGAGGCGGGGGTGCTCGGCTTCGAATATGGCTACAGCATCGACTGTCCAGATGGCCTCGTCATGTGGGAGGCGCAGTTCGGAGACTTTGTGAACGCCGCGCAGGTGGTCATTGACCAGTTCATCGTGAGCGCCGAAGACAAATGGAACCGGCTGTCCGGCCTTGTGCTCCTGTTGCCCCACGGATTTGAAGGGCAGGGGCCTGAGCACTCGAGTGCGCGGCTCGAACGATTTCTGCTGCTGTCGGCGAAGGACAATATCCAAGTCGTGCAGCCGACCACGCCCGCCCAGATGTTTCACTGCCTTCGGCGGCAGGTGCTGCGGGTCTGGCGGAAGCCGCTCGTCGTCATGACACCCAAGAGCCTCCTTCGCCACCCAGGGTGTGTGTCGAATCTCGAGGATCTCGTGTCGGGTGAGTTTCAGCGGGTGATCCCAGATGGGTCTGGCACCCCACCTGCCGACATTCGACGTGTCATTCTCTGCACCGGCAAGGTTGCGTATGAGCTTGAGAAGCGACGGCAGGAGATCGGCCGCCGTGACGTGGCGATCATCCGCGTCGAACAGCTCTACCCGCTCCCGCGGCGGCCGCTCGAAGAGGCCCTTGCGGGCTACGCGGCAGGAACGCCTGTGGTCTGGGTTCAGGAAGAGCCCGAGAACATGGGTGCCTGGCGGTTTCTGCGGATCCACCTCGGCGACAAGCTCTCCGGCCAGTACCCTTTCTCGGGCGTCTGTCGGCAGAGCGCCGCGAGTCCGGCAACCGGATCAAAGAAGAGCCACGACCTCGAACAAAACGAACTGCTCACGGCGGCCTTCGAAAGCTGAACCGCCTTTCCGTCTCCATCCTCATTCCCCACATGGCTCACCATGCCCATTGAATTGAAGGTCCCTGAAGTCGGCGAGTCGATCACTGAAGTGATGATTGGTGCCTGGAAGAAGGGCGAGGGAGACGGCGTTGCTATAGACGACGCCGTCGTTGAAATCGAGAGTGACAAGGCGACCGTTGAACTGCCGGCACCGGCGGCTGGCACCATCGTGAAGATACTCAAGGGCAGTGGCGAGAAGGCTGTCGTCGGAGAAATCATCGGGTACCTGGAGCCGGCCGGTGCTGGCGCGCAGGCCACCGGAGCACCGGCGTCAGGTGCATCGCCTGCCTCGTCGTCGCCCGTGGTCGATGTCCGGCGGACCGAAGGACGGACCACAATCGGTTCCGTCCAGTCGCCTGCATCCTCTTCGGCGTCGCCCCAGCGGGTGATGCCTGCGGCGGCACGTGTGCTTGCCGAGGCTGGTGCCTCACCGGCTGGCGTCGCCGGTACGGGTCCAGGAGGGCGAGTGACCAAGGCCGATGCGTCGCGAGCCGTCGCACCGCCGCCGGCACCGCGTGCAACGCCCCCAGCGCCGATACCTGCTGCGCCTTCACCGCTCGTCCAGACCGGTGGCCGTGAAGAACGGTCTCAACTTATCAGCCCGATTCGGCGGCGGATTGCTGAGCGGCTCGTCGAAGCCCAGCACCATGCGGCGCTCCTCACGACCTTCAACGAGGTCGATATGTCGGCCGTCATGGAGCTTCGGAAGAAGTTCAAGGATATTTTTCAGGAGCGGCATGGCGTGAAGCTCGGCTTCATGTCGTTCTTCGTGCGGGCGGCGGTCGAGGCGCTTCGCGCGGTGCCGCAGGTCAATGCGGAGTATCGCGATCCGCACATCGTGTTTCGCGACTACTACGACATTGGCATCGCAGTCGGCGGTGGCAAAGGCCTTGTGGTACCGGTGATCCGAAACGCCGAAACAATGTCGTTTGCCCAGATCGAAGCAGTCATCTCGGACTTCGCCCGTCGTGCTGGCGACAATAAGCTCAAGCTCGAGGAGCTCCAAGGAGGCACCTTCACCATTTCCAATGGTGGCGTGTATGGCTCGATGCTCTCGACGCCGATCATCAATCCGCCGCAGAGCGGCATCCTGGGCCTGCATGCCATTCAAGAACGGCCGATGGCGGTCAACGGCCAGGTGGTGATTCGCCCGATGATGTACCTCGCCCTCACCTATGACCACCGGCTTGTCGACGGCCGCGAAGCGGTGACCTTCCTCAAGCGGATCAAGGACACGATCGAGGACCCAAGTAGGCTCTTCCTAGAAGTGTGACATGCAGCAGCACGACGTGGTGATCATTGGTGGTGGGCCTGGCGGCTACGTGGCGGCTTTTCGGGCGGCTCAGCGGGGCCTGTCGGCGGCCGTCATCGAAAAGGAGCCGAAGCTCGGCGGCACCTGCCTGCGGGTCGGATGCATTCCTTCCAAGGCGCTTCTCGAGTCGAGCCACAAGTATGAGGAGACGGCCCACGATCTCGAGGCTCATGGCGTGAAGGTTTCGGGCATATCGCTCGATCTCGCGCGGCTCATGCAGCGGAAGGACGAGGTCGTCTCGACGCTTGCCAAGGGCATCGACGCCCTCCTCAAGAAAAACAAGGTGACGCGCTATGTCGGTACCGGCCGGCTCGCAGGGCCAGGGAAGGTGACGGTCACGGCGGCGGACGGCGGCGTCACCACGCTCGACGCCCCGCGGGTCATCGTGGCGGTGGGCAGTCACCCCGTCGTGCTCCCGGGCATCGAAGTCGATGGCGACCGCGTGGGCACGAGTACCGAGGCAATCGCCTATCCCGAGGTGCCGGAGCACCTGGTCGTGATTGGCGGCGGCTACATCGGGCTGGAGCTAGGAAGTGTTTGGCGACGCCTCGGATCCAAGGTCACCGTGCTCGAGTACGCCGACCGTATTCTTCTTGGCATCGATGGCGACATTGCGTCCGAGGCCCTCGGCCTCTTCCGAAAGCAGGGGCTCGACATCCGCCTTGGCGTCAAGGTCACGGGGGCGCGAGTTGATGGCAACGGGTGCATCGTTGAGATCGAGGGTGCCGATCCGATCCGGTGCGATCGCGTGCTTGCGGCCACAGGCCGACGTCCAGCCACCGATGACATCGGGCTCGAGACCGTGGGAATCGTGCCCGACAAGCGAGGCGTGATCCCGGTCGATGATCATTTCCGCACGTCGGCCGACGGTGTCTGGGCGATCGGAGACTGTGTTCCCGGCCCGATGCTCGCGCACAAGGCTGAGGAAGACGGTGTTGCCTGCGCGGATGGAATGACCGGTGGCTGGAGCCACGTCGATTACGACCTCGTCCCTGCCGTCGTGTTTACGCATCCCGAGATCGCGGCCGTGGGCAAGACCGAAGAGCAGCTCGTGGCCGAAGGAGTGGCCTTCAAGAAGGGCGTCTTCCCATTCCGAGCGAATGGCCGGGCGCGGACGCTCGGCGACACCGTGGGTAAGGTGAAGGTGTTGGCCGATGCGGCGACCGATCGCGTCCTTGGGGTTCACATCATTGGTCCCGAGGCGGGCAACCTTGTCGCGGAGGCAGCCGCTGGAATGACCTTCGGTGCCACGGCCGAAGACATCGCCCGTGTCTGTCATGCCCACCCGACGCTGCCGGAAGCGCTCAAGGAAGCCGCGATGGCGGTGGCCGGCCAGGCCATCCACGCCTGAGGTGTGTTCGCGAACTCACGTCAACCGTGGCTCGGGGAGGCCCGTGCCACATCGCCGGACGCTTGCGACGGGCGTCGTGCCCGTCGCTTCGCTTGGAGAAAAATGAGCTTCGCCCTCCAGGCTGCGCTCATTTTTCTACGCCGGCTCTGCGGCACGGGCCACTCCGAGCATGGCCCGCTTTTGGGCGATCAAAACAGAATCGCGAGGCCGGCGTCGGAGAAGAACGGGGCTGCCTGGTTGGTAAGCCCCCAGCCGACGCGGAGACCGATCTCGACGTTCTCACCGATCACGTAGTGCGTGCCGGGGCTGAAGAAGGGCTGGCTCGTGTTCTCGGGAAGCCCTTGGGTGTAATTGCCGAACCACTCGGTATGGATCTCCCAGTGATCCGTGATGGGCATCCGCAGCACGACGGAGGGCGTCCATCGGCTGAACCACTCGTGGAGCCCCTCCGCGTAGGCATAACGGATGGCACCATCGAGCCGCCAATCGCCAGGCAGCCCCCAGCCCGCGACGAGCGTAGCAACCGGTGAGGTGCCGAAGATGTCGCCGTAGACGGGTGTTGTGGCCTCGGCAATGAACGCGCTTTCGGGTCGCCAGCCGTCCTGCGAGGACGTGTTGACCTTGAATCCGTAGAGGATGCTCGTCTCGTAGAGCGAAGAGCCGTCGAGTGTTCCCTCGCCGACTTCGACACTCGTCACGACGTTGCCCTGCGAACCGATGCCGTAGTTCGCCCCAAATCGCAACTCGAATTCTTCGGTCACTCCGTATCGCAGCAGCCATTCGGGAAAGTTGTTGGTCGGGAGACCTTCCAGGTTGTCGATGTAGACGTACGACGCTTCCGAAAGGAATCGCCCCTCGTCAACCGTGTGCGTGCAGGGCGTGAAGGCATCACGGTCGGTACCGAGATCGGCCTCCTCTGCCCGCAGCACAGGCTGCCCGACGAGCGTACCAATGCATACCGCGAGTGCGACAGGAGCGAAGCGGCAGGCAAAACAGAGCGGGCGCACAACGATCCCCTCAAACAACATTGTCCCTGAGGATTCTTCGGTTCCGTGAGCTTATCGCAGGCCGAGTTTCCCGAAGAATCGTCAACCGTAGCCAGGTCTTCCCAACTTCCCTGCGCCGCCCTGCTTCGCCATCAAGAAAGTTCGTACTACGCCCGGGTGGATTCGAACCACCGGGCATTTTCCCGCTTCGCCTCGCCGTCCTGACTCGCTTCGCTTGGATGCCTCCGGCATCGAGAGTGGGCGGGCATCGTGCCCACCAGCTTTCACAAGTACGCCCGGGTGGATTCGAACCACCGACCCTGAGATTAGAAGTCTCATGCTCTATCCAACTGAGCTACGGGCGCGAAGGGGTTTTGGGGTCCCGGATGGGGGTTTGTCGTCGCGGGTATTCGGGCCGGCCACGGAATTTCATTTCTACCATGTCGTTCGCGAGGTCGCCGCTGAGGTCGTTGTGAGCGTCCGTCAGGCTTCTTCGTCGGTATCGGCCGAAGGGCCATCCCCCTCGCTCGTTGCGTCTGTTGGGCGTCGTCGTCGATCGCTCCGCCGGAAGACAGCCACGACGTCCTCGACCGGGACCACGAACAGCAGGTTGTTGCCCTCAAGATCGACCGGAATCGCGTTCTTGGGATGGAAGAGCACTTTGTCGTATTTCGCGATCGGCACGTCGGCGTCGCGTTCGACCTGAAGGCTCACCTCCACGACCCTCCCGCTGATTGTCGGAATCTCGGCCTTGTCGGGAAGCACGATCCCGCCACGCGTGGTCTGCCGGTTCTCGTCCTTGCGGATGAGCACCCGCGTTCCCAATGGCTCGACAAATTCATCCATTACGTGCCCCTCTTGCTGCCCGTCAAGGCTCCTGGCCACGCGGGATGTCACCTTGCCGTTCTTCACACCACGGTTCTACCATACGCGACATTTCCGCCTCGCCGAGCGCACGATGACGCCACGCAGTCCTGATTTCCTATGCATCGGAGCCCAGAAGGCCGGAACCTGGTGGCTTCGGGAGAACCTCCGCAAGCACCCTGAAGTCTGGATGCCGATGGTGCCGGAGTTGCATTACTTCGACGAGCCGCTCGAAGGGGCGGTCTTCCCTCCTCGCCGCGCGAGCGAGCGAGCTGCCAAGGAGCAGTGGAGGGCCGCGGCACTTGCGGAGCTTCAGCGATTGGCTTCCGGCGAGTCGATTTCGGCTGCGGCCTGGTGGGCCATCTACTCATTTGTCGATCGCGGCGACGAGTGGTATCGATCGCTCTTTGCATTTGCCCCGCCGACGAGCACCGTTGGCGAGATCACGCCTCGCTACATGCTCTGCGGCGCCGAGGAAATCGCCCACATGCACCGTGTCGCGCCGCATGCCAAGCTGATTTTTCTGCTCCGTCATCCGGTGGATCGATTCTGGTCGCAGTGCAAGATGAAGCACGCCGAAGGCACGCTGCCTCGTACGGAAGCCGATGCCATGCGGCTCTTCGACACGTCGAATGGTCGTCCTCGCGGGGAGTATTCCCAAGCGATTCTCCGATTCAGTAAGGTGTTTGCCCCGGAGCAGATGCTTCTTGTTTTCCAAGAGGGCATCATTCACCAGCCGGCCGCCGTTATGGAGGCGGTTCATGATTTTCTGGGGTTGCCCCATGTGCCACAAAGCCTTGCCGTGCTGCAGGAGCCGCGAAATCAGGCCGCCAGCCGTGAGCCGATGCCGCCAGGCCTGCGGGCGCGGATCGAAGCGGCGTATCGCTCGGAGATTGAGACGATGGCCGGCGTGTTTGGTGGATACGCGACGGGCTGGCTGAGGAACGAGCGATCCCGAGAACCTTCACCGCCGATCGTCCGACTCTCGGGCCGCCACGTCGATGCTGTAGTCGATGCTTTGAAGGAACGTGAGGAACGAATCACCCGGCGACGATCCCGGCGAGGGAAGATCTTCTGCGTGTCGATGCAGCGGAGCGGAACGACCTCGGTTGGCGACTGGCTCGAATCGCATGGGTTTGTTCGCGCCGGCTGTCCGACCTCGGTGCGGCTCGGATGGACCAGGATGTGGATGGAAGGCAACTACGAGGCGATCTTCTCGAGCCCCGAGTTTATTCGGGCCGACGTCTTTGAAGACGACCCCTGGTGGTGCCCCGATTTTTTTCGGGTTGTGGCGAAGCGATATCCCGACGCTCGGTTTATCCTCCTCGAACGGGATCCCGACGCCTGGTTTGACTCGATGTGTCGTCACAGCGGCGGGCGAAATCCAGGATGGACCGACGTTCACGCGCGGGTCTACGATCGCGAGGTTGATCTGCGGGATCTCCTCAGCCGGCATCCCGACCTTCGTCCAGACGCCTGGAGCCAGTTCTCCATTGTGGAGCATCGCGACCATTACAAGGCGGTTTATCAGCGGCATGGTCAGGCCGTGCGAGACGCCTTCCAGGATGAGCCTGGCCAGCTCTTTTCTGGTTGCCTCGACGCCCCGGGTGTGTTTGAGGGCATCTGCGACTTTGTCGGTGTACCACACGATCCCGCCATTCCGGTACCGCGAACCAACGCCAGCACCGATGCCATGCGATGCGCCCTCGAGGCGTATCTGGAAACGAGGATGTCATGACGGGTGACGCAGGCCCTGCACGCGTCGTCAGCGACACGGAGGCTGATCCCATCACAGTGTTCATCATTTCATGGGGTCGCCCGCTCTACCTCTGGGCATGCCTCGATGCGCTCTACCGCTTGACACGCTCGCCGGCGCGGTTCGTCCTCCTCGACAATGCCCACCCCGATCCCATGGTAGGGGAAGTGATCGCTGGCTTTGAACGGCGAGGCTTCCTTTCCGAGGTGGTTCGGTTCGAGACCAACTCGTTTGCGAACATCACCGAAGCGTATGCCGAACGACTCTCCGACGTGGGGCCGCTTCACGTCTATATGGAGAGCGACTGTGTCATCCAAACCGGGGCGACTTGCTGGCTTGCCGACATGCGACGAATCATGGAGGCTCATCCCACCATCGGCGTTTTGGGTAGCCTGATCAATCCGATCGATTTTGTCTCCCGTAAGACCGCGGTAGAGATCACCGGTGGAGATGGGGCGCGCGCGGGGTTTCTTGCGAAGCTGCACAGTCCAGAGCGGGCGTTCCTCGACGATTCCACATGGGCTGCCATGCGAGATGACTATGTCGTGACGGAACCGCCGTTCCCGATCATCAATCCTCCAGGCCGTCTCATGATGCTGCGAACCGACGTCATGCAGCGGCTGGGTTTTCATGTTGATGGGCAACTTGCTGGCATGATTCGTGACCTAGGGCTTGAGCCTGCCGTGACTCCCCGCGTGCGTCATCGCCACCTGAGTCTGCTGAATGTGTTTGACTATCTCGACTACGATCAGCGGGGACGGGACGATTTTTTTGCCCCTCGGCCGCCGGCCTGACGGATTCAGTGCCGCCGTCGGGGCGGCCATAAAGCAGGCTCTTGGCCGTCTGCGCATTCGATTTCGTGACAGCACCCCGGGGTCTGTACAACGTGCGTCGGGTGTCTTGGCCGCCTGAGATGGATCGGCTTCAGAATGAACCCAGGGAGAAGGGAGCCCGCATGATTTCAGTATTCGGTTCGGACCTCGGCGAGCGTGAAATCGAGGCCGTGGCCACGTGTATGCGATCGCAGTGGCCGGGATTCGGGAAGCTGGTCGAACAGTTTGAGCAGACCTTCGCGGCCCGCCTGGGCTTGCCGGCCTTCGCCATGGTCGACAGCGGCTCCAATGCCCTGTTTCTGGCTGCGAGGCTTCTTGATCTACCGCCTGGCTCAGAGGTCATCGTCCCCTCGTTCACGTGGGTTTCATGTGCCCAAGCCGTGCTGATGGCCAACCTCCATCCGGTGTTCTGCGATGTCGATCTCGACACGATGAACGTCCAGCGGGAGCACATCGAGGCCTGCTTGTCGCCCAGAACAGCAGCGATCATGGTCGTTCACTATGGCGGCCTCCCGGTTGATATCGACCCAATCCTCGACCTCAATCTTCCGGTGATCGAAGACGCCGCGCATGCCGTTGATGCCCTTTCACGAGGGCGGGCCTGCGGGGGAATCGGGGACGTCGGGATCTACAGCTTCGACGCCGTCAAGAACCTCACGGCTGGCGAGGGGGGCGGTATCACGGCTCGCGACGCAAAACGCATCGCAAGGGCGAAGCAGTTGCGGTACTGCGGGATCGGCAAGTCGGGCTTTGATGCCGCCACGTCCCGTCAGGGTCAGGCACAGCGCTGGTGGGAGTACGAGATTCGCGAACCCTTCATCAAGATGCTGCCCACGAATATCGCCGCATCGATCGGTCTCGTGCAGCTCGAGCGGCTCGACTCGCTCCAGGCTCGCCGGCGGGAGGTATGGCAGACCTACCAGGATGCGCTCGCTGATATCCCCGAAGTGATCCGGCCCCAGGAGGCGAAGCCTGCCGACCAGCACGGCTATTTCACCTACTGCATCCGTGTGCCACGTCGAGATGCGCTCGCGAGAGCGATGCTCGAAGCCGGCGTCTACACCACGCTTCGCTATCACCCGCTTCATCTCAATCCTCTCTACGCGCAGGCTGATCGACGCCTGCCGAACGCCGAACGGCTCAACGACGAGGCGATTTCGATCCCGCTCCATCCGCGGCTGACCGACGCTGAAGTTGCGACCGTGGTCGAATCGATTCGGACGTTCTTCGGCCGCTCACCGCGGCAGTGAGGAGCTCACCACGCTGGTGAGAACCCTCATTTTTCCTTTGGAAAAGGCCCTTTTCGGGGCTGCTCCCGAGTGCCCTCGCCGTTCTGCCCACGCACGATGGTGAGACGTCACCTCGCGGTGTGAGTGTGGCCCAAATTTTTTTTGGAGCGCCACGCCGCTGCTTTCCTGCGGTTCTCACCCTCGTTTCATGCCGTGCTCAGGGTTTGGCACGCCACATGCATTTGCTTCTTGCGTCGCGAACAGTCGCGACGAGTTGGAGTTCAAGCAGTCGGCGGGACAGCCGCCGGGAAGGAGGAGACCGATGATGGTCGTCGCAGTAGGAATTACGTCTGAGGAAGTGCGATCGCTCGCCGGGCAGGTTCCGGTGAATCGCACCGCACGAGCTCCCGGCGTCCTGAAGTGTCTGGTCGTGTCGGGGGACGAAAAGCTTCGTCACCGCCTCGGCATGATGGCCGATCTGGCCGACTGGTCGACGTGTGAGGCGCCGGCGGATGCCGCTGAGCTCCGGTCGCTCGTCGACAACGACTTTCACATGGTGATCACCGACATCGCTTGTCCGCTCGGTGAGCGGGTCAACGACACAGTCGAGATCACCGAAGAGTTTGCAAGCCGTTCCGGCACCGTCGTGGTGGTGTGTGGCTCAGGTGAGAGCGTGGATGAGGAGTTGTGGGCGAGGCAGCTCGGAGCCTGGGTGTATCTGCCCGGCGTTTCGGGAAGCGATGCCTTCATGTCGCTCTTCACCGAGGCGCGTCGAATCTTCGATCGCCGGGGAGCTTTCCAACTGGTCTAGGTCCGTCGATGAACCAGCTTTTGGTCGCGTTGGCCAAAAGCACGTCAGTGAATCGAGTTTGATTTCTTTCGCCCCAACGTGGGCCTTATTTAAAGGAGCAGTGTCATGAGCGCAGCCGTGGAAACTTACCGTGATGAGATGGAGGCGACCTACGCGGTCGACTTCAACCGTGACCGCGAGCCAATCAAGTCGCGGAAGCGATTCCCCGAGTATCGCCGCACAGGCGGGGCCCCAACTCGGGTCAGCGGCATGCACTGTCGCCGCAGCAAGCGGTGGACGTGGGGCAGCGGCCGCGGTGCCCGGATGACGAATCTCCGGGCGTTTGCCGGAGCCTTGGCCTTGGCTTTAGCCGGCCTGGCATCCAGCGCATCTGCCGTCACACTCTCAATGAACATCATCGGCGACCCGGGCAATGCCGGGAACGTCGGGTCCAGCCCGTCTGGGCTCGGAGCAGTGGCTGATGTCTTCCGAATGGCGACCACCGAGACGACGAACACAGACTACGTCGAGTTTCTCAACACGGTGGACCCGAACGGCACGTCGACCAGCGGCATTTACAATACGAACCAGACGGTGAGTGCCCTCGGCGGCATCAGCTACGACTTGATGGCCCCGATCGGGTCGAAGTACTCGGTCAAAGCGGGGGTCGCACCCACCGGTGCGAGCTACGGCACCATGCCGGTGAACTTCGTCAGCTGGTTCTCCGCCGCACGCTTCGTCAACTGGCTCGAGAATGGCCAGACGTCGGATCCGCTCGACCTCGAGGACGGCACCTACACCCTCAATAACGTTCAGAACGGGCCAATCGTGGCACGCAACCCCGGTTCCAGCTACTTCCTCCCCAGCATCGACGAATGGTACAAGGCGGCCTTCTTCAACGGCACGACGTACACCACCTACCAGACCGATACGAATTCTGTTCCGACGGCCACGGCCGTGGTAGCGACGCCCAACGCGGCGAACTTCGGTGGTGTGGTGGGTGGTCCGCTCGACGTGGGTTCCTACACGGTCGATTCAACTTCTGCCTACGGCATGTTCGACATGCTCGGCAACGTGACGGAGCTCACCGACTCGAGCACCCTCGGCCAGTACCGGGCCGTGGGTGGTGGCTACGCTGGCCTCCTCGCCTCGTGGGATGCCAACGCAAGTGCGATCTTGAAGAATGGAAACTTCGTCAACGTCAACTACGGCTTCCGCGTCGCCGCGGTACCGGAGCCGGGCACGATCGCTCTCGCTGGAGCTGGCCTCGCCGGCCTCGCTGGCCTCGAGTGGAAGCGTCGCCGCAAGACGAAGGTGGCCAGCCCGGTCCTCGCCGCCTGACCGGCTCAGCCGGTCCTCACCAGGACCGCATTACCTGACTCGAGCAAACACGCATGCCCCGCCCCTTGCAGCCGCAAGGGGCGGGGTTTTTCGATTCCCAGTCCCGGCATGCACCAATGCCGCGTTGAACCCGCCCCAATTTTGGTGGTACTGTCGAGATGATGAGTGAACGAGATGACTCACGGCCTTCGACACCCCCGCAGGATGGGATGCGTGAAGGCCGTGGAGACGACGCGACCGTCATATCGGCGCCTGATGCCGAGGCTGTCGTCACGGGAGGCTCGACCGTCTCGCGGGCGAGCGAGAGCCGCGGCACGACCGCCGACATCGGTCGTGTGCTTGAGGGCACGATGCTTGGGCCCTACCGGCTCGACCGCTTCATCGGCGGTGGCGGCATGGGGGCCGTGTTTCAGGCCCTCGACACCACGCTCCACCGAACGGTCGCGATCAAGGTGCTTGCCCGGCACCAATCCGAAGACGAGGAGAACCTCAAGCGGTTCCGCAATGAGGCCCAGTCGTCGGCACGGCTTGACCACGAGAACATCGGCCGGGTGTATGCCGTGGGTGGTGACCAGGGGTGGAACTACATCGTGCTCGAGTACATCGAGGGCGTGAACCTCCGTGATCTCGTGCGGGAAGAGGGGCCCTTCGATTCTGCCCGAACGGTTGACGTCACGATTCAAGTTGCCGAGGCACTCCAGCATGCCTCCGAGCGAAATGTCGTCCACCGTGATATCAAGCCCTCCAACATCGTGATGACACCGGCGGGCCGGGCCCGGATCGTCGATATGGGCCTCGCGCGTTTGCACCAGGTGGCTGGCGATGCCGAGTTGACCGTCAGCGGCATGACTCTCGGCACTTTCGACTACATCTCACCCGAGCAGGCCCGCGATCCGCGGGTGGCCGATGTCCGGAGCGATCTCTACTCGCTCGGCTGCACGATGTTCTTCATGCTGGCGGGCAAGCCTCCCTTTGCCGATGGCACGATGGTGCAAAAGCTCCTCCAACACCAGCAGGCCGAGCCGCCGGCCATCGACCAGATTCGTTCCGACGTTCCGCGTCGCTTGGCAGCGATCATCGGCCGGCTCATGGCCAAGGATCCAGCAGACCGCTACCAGCGTCCGTTGGAGCTTGTCGCCGATCTCCTCGCCTGTGCCGACGAGGAAAGGTATGTCCTGTCGGCGCCGAGGGCACCCGCAGCGGTGGGAGTCCCACCGCCGCGGCCGCGGGCTTCGCGGCTCCCCTGGCTCCTCCCACTCGTGCTCCTGGCCGCGATGGTAGGTGTGCTCTGGTTTCGGGCCGCATCAGGTCGCAAACTGACCGTTGAAAATCCTTCTGTCGGGGGGCTGGCGGCACCGCCCGCGGTCATGGGCGAATTCGCCGAACCGCCTTTGACACCGCCACGGGTTGTCGCGGACGCGGAGGCGCTCCGGCTCGCGCTCCAGGCTGGCGACGCTGACAGTGTCATCGAGATCGATGGAGATGGCCCCTTCGACGTTACTTCATTCTCCGTGGACGGTCGGCGGCTGGCGCTTCGCGCCGCGGTGGGGCGAGAGCCTGTGGTGCGAATTCCACCAGCGACGGATGGCACGTCGATCCATGTTGGCACTGGAAGCCTGTCGCTCTCGGGGATTGCGGTTCACCTGATGGATGGCCCGAGGCCCGCGATCGGCAGGCGAGCGCTCTTTTCTATCGCTGGAGGCAACCTCACATGTACCGCCGTCGTTCTCCGAATGCCGACGCTCCGTCGGTCAGTGAGTGCTGGCGCCGAGCCAACTTCGTTCATTCACGTCGGCGACCCCGGCATGCCTGGTGCGCCGTCAGCTACCATGCTCGACTTCCAGAGTGTTCGCGTTGGAGGTGATGCCACGCTCGTCGCCGTCGAGATGCCACGAGGTGGCCGAATCGATTTCCAGTGGAATACCGGCGCGGCGTTGACAAGACGCCTGATCGCAGCCGAGGGGGCACGAAGCGGAGACGTTGTCATCAGCGCACACTTTACTGATATCGTGGCGGCCTGCGGTGATGCCGTCGTGAGCCTCCGCGACTCACCCGAACTTCCTCGTGTCCCTCGGATCGACATGATCGCCACGGGCTGTCGGTTCGTGGTGGCCGACCCGGCGCGAGCGTTCATCGAACAAGCAGGGATCGCCGAGCCCGCGGCCTACCTGGCGGCCATGTCGTGGGAGGACCGCCACGGCCGCTATGAGGGCACCGGCATATTCCAACGGATCGACGGGGCAGCGGAGCGGGTCGACACGCCGTTTGGGCCACCGGCCGCGCCGTTTGTCCACGATGGTCGCGTGGGGGCGGCGCTCGACCCTTCCACCTGGGCCGGCTGGGGCGACTGAGCGTTTCCCTGGCGCCGTTAATTTCCTCGCCTTCCTTGACGAACCCTCGTTCCGGCGGTTTCATACAGGGTATTCCGGCAGGGATCGCTCCGGTGCAGCGTCGCCCGTCCCTGCCCACCACGGTGGAGAGATTCAATGTTTCAGAGCAGCACACGTGTTCGGATCGCCGCCCTTGGCCTTGTCGTCGCCTTCGCCGCGACGGGCCGCGAGGCGTTTGCCATCAAGCAATTCTCCGATGAGTTCAAGGCGGTCTACGTCAAGGAGGGAACGCCGCTGGCCGCCGAGGTCGAAACGGCCAAATGCAACGTATGCCACAAGGGCAAGAGCAAGAAGGATCGCAACGCCTACGGCGAGGCTCTCGGCAAACTCCTCGACAAGAAGGAAGACAAGTCAAACGTCGAGAAGATTCGTGAGGCGCTCGCGACGGTGGCCAAGGAGTCGAGCGACCCCGCCAAGCCCGATGCCCCGACCTTTGGTGACCTCATCGAGGCTGGCAAACTGCCAGGCGGCCCCGCGGAATGAGCCGACTTATTCCCCCGCAGCCGAGAGGAGGAGCTGGTCGAGGTCATCGAGACCTGCGATAGCCTGAGCGACATCAGGCGGAGCGAATACGCGAACCCGTTTGACGAGGTCGTCGAATTGCTCGTGTGCCAAGCTCCGCACGACAGGGGAAAGCTCTTCGAGGGCTCGCCACACGTGGTGGGGCGACTTCGGGAGAGGACGTTCCTCGCGCACCTGCAATCGAAACTCCACCTCTCGCTCAGCCGGAGGTGCATCGACAATGAGTGTCTCCGATGCGACAGGCCGGCCGAGCTGGCGGCCGAGCAGGTCGGCAAGCCTGGCCGAGACCGTAGCCATCGCGGCGTAGCTTCGGCCGGCAAGGGTTCGGTGCACCGCCGGACTATGACGGGCGTCGAAGCTGCCAGCTCTCTTGAAAAGCCGCCGCGTTGGCCCGAAGAGACCGATCGCAAGGGCCTCGGCTGGCGTGCCAGCAGCCGTTTCCAAGAGCCATGTGGCAAAGCCACGGTCGTCCAAGCAGATCAGGGCTTGTGGATCGATCGCTGGTCGCACGAGCCAGATGGCCCGCTGGAGCATCGCCGTCGCGGCCCGAACCGCGTGATGCCAGTAGACCTCACTGAACATGACATACCGCGCGAAGACCATGAGCTCCGCAGCGGTGCGACCCTTGGACGTGATCGCGAGTGATCCTCCTGAATCGTCGAGGCAAAGACTCGCCAGCAGTCGCTCACGGTCGAAGTGGCTGCCGTAGGGCACGCCCGCATGGAGGCTGTCGCGTGCGAGGTAGTCCATCTTGTCGACATCCACCGGCCCCGAGAGGAGCGACTGGAGGAGGCGACCGGCAGGGTCGTTGGCGGTGCCTGTCACCAACGCGGCCACACGGGCCGGGTCGAGCTCCCACTCCGACATGAGCACGCCGGCAAGTTCATTGTGAGCGAGAATGTCGGGCACGAGTGACTCGTGCGTGGGAATTTCCGGGAGCCCCATATCTTCGAGCGGGTGGCAGTAGGCCCAGTGGCCCACATCGTGGAGCAGCGCGGCGGCCACAAATGCTGCCGCATCGTTCTCGGTCACCTGGGCTGCGAACCGCGGATCACTCCGAAGCCGCCGGAGAAACTCGAGAGCCAGGCGATAGACCCCCAATGAGTGCTCGAGCCGGGTATGGACAGCGCCCGGATAGACGAGCGACACGAGTCCGAGTTGGGAGATTCTGGCCAACCTTCGGACGGGCTGCGTGTCGAGCAGGCTGCGCACCCGCGGCGTGAGCGGCACGGTGTCGCCTGGCGGAATACGCACCCCATCGCCACCAGCGTCGAGGGCGACGAGCTCGGGGAGACGGTGAAGCGTCATGGGCGGCAGAGGGCCAGATCAGAGTGGCAGCAGGCCGGCAAGCCAACGCAGAAGCGAGCAGAGGAGCACGTAGAAAGAGTAGTGAGCCACGGCGTTGCCCCAGTCGAGGTCAAACGACGCGAATGCTGCGAGCGCGCCAGCCGCGACGAACATCGGGCCGACGTAGAACCATTGCCACATCTCCGCCGTCTGCTCTGGAGGGAGCAGGCCGCGGAGGCCCCACAGGAGCGCATACACCGTGACACACGCCAAGGCCCGCTTTCCGAAATCCATTCCCTGCCACGGCTCGAGCTCGCGGTTCCGCACGGCGGCGTAGCCAAGCGTGACGCTCGGGATAGCCACCACGAACGCTCCGCCAAGCAGCAGCCAGGAAGGAATCGTGGTTTCTCCAGTGGCCGTTGGCGGAAACACCCGTGGGAGAATCGCGGCCACAACCATACACGCCACGGCCCCGGCCGCCGCCATGGCGAGGGCCGAAATCTGAACGGCTTTGTCGCGTCGCTTGAAAGGCGCTGTGGGAGCCCGCCCAACTCCGGATGCTGCCGTTGGGGCGTCGGGTTCGTGGATCGTGACCGTTTGAGCCGCTGGCTTCGGAATCGTGATCGAGGCTTTGCACTTAGGGCAGGGCCCCGTGCGGCCAGCGAATTGGTCGCTGACGCTGAATCGCGCCTTGCACGCAGGGCAGATGACGGAGATCGGCATGATGAGGCTCGGAACTCCCAGAAGGATCCCTGGGGCAGAGAAGCGAGAATGGCAGTGTCAGAACCGCAGCGACTGGCGTCAAGTGACACCGCCTGGGGTACACTGATGATATCCCCGGGTGGCCCTGAGGCTCCCGGAAATGCCACTGCGGGAGCCGAATTGATGAGCGATGACGACAAGACTCGAATCCTCGGCGGGCGAGCGGACGACGAAAAGACCCGCGTCCTTGGCGGCGGCGGGGTTGACGACGCCCGAACGCGTGTGCTCAAGGCTGCGGACGCCGCCCGGATAGCGGCCCAGAGCGAAGATGACATCGCCACCCGTGTGCTGTCGCGAGAGGCGGCAGCCGCGTTGGTCTCCGGCAGTGCTGCGGCCCAGCCAGCCCAGGTGGTGGCCCCGCAAGGCACCCCCGGTGACCGGATCGTTTTTCAATGCCCCAATGGGCATCGCATCGTGGTCGGGAAACAGTTTGCGGGCAAGCGGGGCAAGTGCAACAAATGTGGCGCCAACGTCCAGATCCCGACGCTGACCGACGAACCGGTGGATGACCCGTTTGCGTCCATCGGAAATGCCCCATCGGAGGCCGCATCACAGGAATTTGCGTTGCCCGGCGAGCCGACCGGCCCGGAAGGGGATGAGCCGCCGTCGCTTGAAGGGCTTCCATTTGAACGTCTCGGAAGCGGTGAGGAGGGGGCCGAGGCCACCGGCGAGTCCGAAGACGATGAGGGGGGAGCGGTTGACTGGAATTTCGACGCGGGCGATGACAACCGAAGCACGACGAGGAACGACGCGTCACCATGGGGCGAGGTCGATAACCTGCCCTCATTCGACGCAGGCGACGGCAACCCGACGGCGCGGCTCGTGGCCAGGCTGTGGATGGAGCGGGAACACGGGGGCATCATCGAGCTTCACGTTGTCGGGGGCAGCGTGCTTCTGCCCCAGTGGTACGACGCGAATTGGTCGCGTGGAACGCATGGCCTCTTCGCGAGCCCCGCGGCCGATGGATCGGTGACGATCACCGCCGTGGCATGGGAGAACGTGGAAAAGGTGATCGTTCGACAACTCGCCGCTGTCCCCGATGACATGTTCGCGTGAGACAGGTTCGGCGACGGGGCGGTCACTCCTCCTCGTCGAGATCCGCCTCGGTGATCATGGAGAAGCCTTTGGAGGCGAGGGTCTCCATCCCCATCTCGGTGTTGTCGACCATGAGGGCGACCGCCGGCCGGCCATGGGGGCGAACCAGAATCGGATAGGCCTGGATAATGTTCACCTCGGCCTGGAGGAGTGCCGTGCAGATTCGCAGCAGAGGCTGCGCGTCGTCCTGAAGCTCTACGCCCAAGAGGTCGCTTTCGATGAGGGCGAGGCCCGCCCGTTCGAGGATCTCGCGGCCCTGTTCCGGATGGCTCAGCAGGAAGCGGACAAACGCACACTCACCCGCATCGCTGATCGAGAGGGCGACGATGCGCACCCGGGAGCCCTCGAATCGCCGTACGACTTCGAGGAGCTGGCCCACACGATTTTCGAGAAAGACGGTGAATTGACGAAGTGTCGGCCAGTTGCGCCCGCGGGCCGTCGCAAAACCAATACCGCTTCCTTCCCCAGCGTCACCCAGGCTCACGTCTACTTCTCCACAGGGGTCCGGCCTTGGCCGCTCGAGCAATGCCGTTCCCGGCGCGTTGCTGGCAGGATAAAGTCTCGTCGGCCGCCCGGTCAAACACGGGAGGCTCCAGGAGGCCGCCATGCCCGACGTTCACGAGATGGAAATTCGCGTCCGCTACCAGGAAACCGACGGCCAACGGCGAGTACACCATGCCAACTACCTGACCTATTTCGAGATGGGCCGAACAGAGATGCTCCGGTCTTACGGCCACGCCTACAAGGATTTTGAAGACGCGGGCCTCTTCATGGTCGTCAGCGAGGCCCACATCCACTACCAGGCCCCTGGCGAATACGACGACCTGCTGCTGCTGCGAACCCGCGTCGAGAAGGTGGGCGCGGCCCACATTAAGCACGCCTACGAGGTGATCCGTGGCACTCGCATCATCGTCACCGGCTCCACGACCGTGGTGTGTGTCGATCCCGAGGGCAGGGTTCGGCGGCTTCCTGAATGGATCACGGGCTGACGATGCCCGGCGTCATTCCCCGATGTCTTCATTCCACAGTTCGGGGTGGCGTGTCATGAAGTCCTGCATGAGGGCCAGGCACCGGGCGTCATCCCGCACCTCGATCGAAACGCCCCGCGATGCAAGCCACGCCTCCTCTCCCATGAACGATCGGTTCTCACCGATCACGACCCGTGGGATGCGGTAGAGCGCGATCGCCCCGCTGCACATTGGGCAGGGCGAGAGGGTCGTGTAGATCGTGCACTCGCGATAGAACGACGCTGGCCGCCTCCCCGTACGCTCAAGCGCGTCCATTTCCCCGTGGAGGATGGCGCTGCCCTGCTGAACACGCCGGTTGTGTCCTCGGCCCACGATCTCGCCGTCATGAACGATCACCGACCCAATCGGAATGCCGCCTTCGGCAACTCCCGCCTCTGCTTCCTCGATCGCCGCTGCCATGAATGGGTCCATCGTGTCGCCTCCTTTTGGGTTCGTGTTGGAGCATGGTAACGCATGCCCCTCTCATTTTGGGAGGAGGTGATGCCAACTGGTAGCTCGGGGTTGCCCGTGCCGCGGCGAGACAGGATGCCCATGGACGACGTGCGATAGAATCCCGCGGTGGACGCATAGCGCCACGGCATCACGAATCAGGAAATCGCATGAAGGTCTTGATCCTGAGCGACAACGAGCGGGTGTACGGAAACATCCGGGAGGTTGTTGACAAACACGCTATTGCTGGAGCCAGTTTCGACTTCAGGTGTCGGCCCGGGAGCAAGATTGCGCATGTCCTCGAGCCGATCGACGTAGACGCCATGCTGGCATACGACGTGATCATCTCGACCCACTCGAATCACATTCTGCCGCCGAGCGTGGTGCAAAGTCGCTTGTGTGTCAATTTGCACCCTGGCTACAACCCATACAACCGAGGATGGCATCCGCATGTGTTCAGCATGCTCGATGGTTCGCCGGTTGGTGTGACCCTGCACCTCATGGACGAACGAATCGACACCGGCGCGATCATTGATCGCGCGGCAGTGCCAGTCGAAGCCACCGATACGGGTGGGGATGTGCTCGAAAAAATCTACGATCTCGAGAAAGTGATGTTCGACCGGAACATCGAGAACCTCATTGCTGGAACCTTCTTGACACGTGCCCCGGAGTTCACCGGCAAACTCAATACGCGGAGAGACTTCGAGGCGCTCTGTGCGCTTGACCTTGACGCCGTAGGAACTCTACGTGAGCACATCCACTTGCTTCGGTCGCTCACGAATATCAACTACAGGAACGCTTTTTTCATTGACGATGGCCAAAAGATCTTCGTCAACGTAGACCTCAAACGGAAATGAGGCGTGGCGAATAATAATGGGCGGCGAGGGACTCGAACGAACCGAGTTTTCGCCGCGAAACGGCATGGTAGTAGATTCACCCGGCACAGAATCCGGCACAGTGCCGCCCGGATTGGCTGATCTCGTCAAGCTCATGGCAGGGCTGACGCCGTCTCAAGTCAGTGCTCTCGTCACCCTGGCTCAATCTCTCGCCGGCTCTCCGGAGGGTGAGAAGGGCAAAAGGGTGATAAGGGGGAAAAGGTGATGAGCCCCGCGGACGCGGAGAGTCGATAAGCATGGGCTTTCGACGGTAGCACACCCTTAGACGCGAGGCGTTCTAGGGAGCCGTGGCTCCCTCGCCACCCTTTTCTCCCTTATCCCCGTCAATCGAACGCCTCCTTGGCTATCCCCCTGCCTCCCTATCGACGGCAACCGCTCGCTCATCGTCGCATCATCGACGCTCATCGTCGGATCAAAGCCGATCCCGTGAGCCTCGCTCCATCGCCGGAGGATGGTACTGTACGGGCATACACTACCCGTGATATACTGGCGGTATCCCAAAGATGGAGCCGCGATGACACACGATGCCGTAGTTCTCAATCGACGCGAAGCCGCCCGCTATGTCGGCAGGGCGGAGAGCACACTCCGCGAGTGGGCGAGGTGGGATATCGGCCCGCCCTTCTACAAAAGCGGACCGCATCGGCAGAGCAAGGTCTGCTACCCGCTCGCGGGACTTTCCGCATGGGTGGCCGCCGGATGCCGGCTCGATCGCCGCGGCAGTAAGCCCGCCGGCATGCCATCGTTCACGCCACCGCCCCGGAGCCGGGCATCGTGAGCATGGAAGCCCTCGCGAACGCCGTGATCGATCGGGCGGAATCGCTCCTGGCAGCGGTTCAGTGTGACGAGCCCGCGATTCACGTTCTCGACATGGCGGCGACCGATGGCACGGGCGGATTGTCGCACGGCAGCGGTCACCACGTCGCCCAGGCTCACGGCCTCGCCGGCTGTGCGGTCATGGTTCGCGTGGCTCCGTTTCTCGCGGAATTCCTCGCCGACATTCCCGCCCGGCATCTCGCTCACGTCAGACCGGCTCTCGTGGCGATGCCGATCGAATTCCTCGCGGCTCACGAGGCCGGGCATGCCATCGTGAGCCCGCTCGATCCGTCCGAACTAGACGCGACCGAAGCCGAACGGCTCCGCGGCCTCGCGACTGCCGACACGGTGACGCTCCGCGATCGTGCCGAGTCTCATCATCCCGCATGGGCGGCAGCGGTGGCGATTCTGTACGCCCGCGGCATGGCTCTCCGGCCCGATCATGCAACTCAGTGGCGAAAGCTCGCCGTGGCTGAATTTGAGGGCTACGGGTTCGACTTTGCCACGGTCGCGGCCCTTGTGGCTGACGTGCCGGCGGGAGCCTCGATCCGGCAGCTTGTGGCCGATGCCGATTGGCTCGATCGCATCACGGCAGCATGCCCGACGATCGAAGAACGTCGCCGGCTCATGGCCGAACGAAACAACGTGCCGGGTGTGCCGGCTCGTGAACTTGCGGCGGTGGCCGCGTAACTGGGAGGGATTCTTTCATGTCGAGTCTTTTGGAACTGATCCGCGGCCGCAAACGTGAGCGAGCCTCCGGCGTTGTCGATCTCGCCAAACGTGTCGCCGATGGCGAGCGAGTCGATCTCGACCGCATCGAAGATGCCCTCCTCAGAGCCGGCATGGAGCCCGAAGAATTCGACACGCTCACGGAACTGTGCCGGCAGCGTGCCGCATGGCGGAAGCGTGCCGCGGGGCTGCCGGGTGCCGAGCGTGAAGCCGCCGCAACTCAGGCGAAGATCGACGCCGAAGATGCCAAGCTCGCCGCCGCTCGCCGGGCTCACGAGTCAGTAACGGAGCCGATGTACGAAACGCTCCGGGTGATCGAGTCTCGCATTCTCGACTGCCGAACGGCTCACGGTGAACTTGCAAGCGAGCACAACGTGCCGGAGGCTCTCCGCACGAAACGACGCGAAGCCGCAAGGGCTCATGAGCAAGCCGCGGCGGCTCTCAGGACCGCCAAGGCATCCCTCGCGACAGCGGAGAGCCATGCCGAAGGGCATCGGCGTACCCTCGGTGCCGACGTTCCCAAGCAGCTTTCGGCACACGAGAAGGGGCTTTTGCAACACGCTGACGCTCTCGCCGCCGAACGGCTCCGCAATGCAGAGCGAACGATCGCGAGACTCGCTCCCGAAGTCGCCGACTTGGCCCGACGCGAAGCCGAAGCCCGTGCCGCCCTCACGGCTGCCGACAAAGCGATCCTCGATTTTTGATTCTCGTGAGAGGGTGCCAAACCGTGGAGAGCCGGTGTTGGACGGCCCTCCGCGGGGCGGTGCCGGAAGTTGTACCGAGTACAAGATCGATCATCACTCGAAAGGAAACCATGTCCGCTCAGTCTGTATCCGCTGAAATTGTCGCCGAAGCCCGCCGGCTTGATTCGATCGGGCATCCCGTGATCGTCTCAACTGCCGAGCCCGCGACCGTGACCGATGCCGCGGAGCAATATCGTCTCGCATGCCGGCACGGTGACGGTGAGCACGCTCTACGTCGTCTCGCGTTGGCTCTCGCTGATGGCGGGCGTGGCGTGGCAGGCAGGATCGAGACGTGAGCCATGCCGCCAATGTGTCCCCGGCGATTGTGTCCGGTCAAGAAACCGCCGCCACCGCCGCCGGAGAATCCGCCACCGCCGACAACCGGCCCGACTTGAGGGGTATCACGAGTCGGCTCGATCCCCGATCGGGCGTTACACGCGAAATACGGAGGCCGTTTTTTTGGAGAGCGAGCAAGTCGAACGCGATCCGGGGACCGGGGACGTTCACACTGCCGGAGAGGGCACGATTGATTTTGCTCCGGGCGTGGCGGCTCGCGTTGTTGAACTCCGGGCGACGGTTCCGAACTGGCCCTTCGGATTGACGGGGAAGCCTCGCCCGACCGGCTTGGCTCAATTTTTGGCGTTGACGGACAGCAGGTATCGGACAGATTGAAACACGGCTCGCGGACTGATCCTCCGCATAGGCAGGCGTGGCGGCTGTTCTCCCAGACGGCCGCCCGCCCGCCGGCCGAAACACACTGGGAGAAACACCATGCCGCAAGGCATCACGCGACTGATCGAGATTGCCCGACGATGGCACGAAACACTGTGGGCATATCAACCGCCGCCGGGCTCCACGATCGACGTGAGTTTCCTCCGGCAATTCGAGCCGGCTGATTCCGTTGTCGATGCCGCGGCTCAAGATGCCGCCCGCGAAGCCCTCGCGGCCTCGATCCCCGATCGTGCATTCGATGCCGTCGAAAGCCTCGCGACGGCATGCCGATCCCTCCACGGCATCATGGGTGACGAGCAAGTACAGGCGGCTCTGGACTCGCTCACGTTAGCGATCCGAAAGGCGGAAGTGTTCGCGGCCGTGGCGGCGGAGCAAAGTGACACGATGCCACTTTGCTCCGATGCCGGCGGTGCGGTGGACACGAAAACGGAGCCACCACAGAAACGACCGCCGCGACGGTATAGCCCCGAACTGAAAGCGGACATCTTGAAGTATGTCGTCAGCAGGGGCAGCGAGGGCATATGGGAATTGGTGATCGACTTTTGCAATTCGCGGCGTGCTAGATGGAATGACATTCTCAAGGCCCACGATGGCGAGACTCCGCAGCAAGCCGCTCTGCGAGTATGGGAAGCCGTCACGACATGGGAACGGCGAGAGGAAGAACGCCGCCACCGACAAACACCGACAAAGGCACCGACAAGCCCGAAGCCCAGGCAGTCAGGGGCGAGCCGTGGAAAAGCCCGGCATCGGTAGGCGTGGCTCCATTGTGGGGACAAAGTTTGTCCCCGTTTGTCGGTGTAACTCGTGAACGCTCACGAAGAAGGCACCGCGAAAACCCGTGATGATGAACGTGTACATCCGTCAATGTGACGGGTGACGTTCACCACGAGGTTTTACAAATGCTTCGCAAGACAGTCACCACGAGTGACAAGCCGGCGATCGAGCCGGATGGAGCGATCGACGTTCACGCGGTCGCGAGTTTGTACGGGTGCTCGGTTCGCCACGTTCTCCGCATGGCAGACACGGGCGAAATTCCTCCCGGGTTCCGGCTCCGGAATCTTCGCCGATGGAAACGATCGGTGATCGTCGCCGACATCGCGAGCAAGGCTGACGCGAGCAACGGGGCGAAGCCGTGAACCGGCAGCAGCTTGTTCGCCGCCGGGCTCACGAGTCAGTAGAGGCCGGCAAGTTTTTTCACTCACAAGCCCGGGCGGCTCAACGCTCCGGTGATCTTGCGGGTGCGATCCGTTGGGCTCAGAGGGCGGTCAACGCTCTCAGGCACGATCGGATTTTGTGTGCGGAAGCGGATCGTTTTTTGAATCGTCTCAACAATGGAGGTGCCGACCGATGATCGATGAGAACTTCTACGGATTGCCGTGCCCAGTGCCGGTATCAGAATCGAAAAATGACAAAGTGGCGTGGGTCTATCGCCTCGCCCTTTCGGCTCGCTCGGAATTGCTTCGGTATGAAATCGGCGACACGCTGACGCCGATCGCAACCGGAGTGAGTGCGGCCGTCACACGGTGGTGCCTGGCATGTGACGACGATGACCCGCTCGCTCGCGACTGGCTCACGGTCAATGGGTGCGACCCGTTCGCGGTGGCGTGGCTCGCGGCTGCGATCGCGGAGATTCTCTGTCTCGATCCCGTGACCCAAGCGTGGCTCTCGTCGCATCGGCTGCCGTCGCGGGTTATGCGAAAGGATGGTGAGTGAGAATGGAAGCTCTCCAACAATGCCGTGATTTTCTTTCGGTGATCTTCGATCCCGACGACGTGATCGAGTTTCGATGCTTGACGACCGGACAGCGACCGCAGCAGCGGTGGGGCTCGATCGGTGATCTTCCCTCGATCGTCCCCTGGCTCGTGAAGTGCAACGCGAAGCTATCGTGCTACTTCGGCGGCAACCCTCGCCGGGAGCACGGTGGTGGCGAAGCAAAAGACGTGCTCATGGCAAGGTGCCACTATGCCGACTTTGACGGTGGCGAGACAGCCGAGAGTGCATGGGCGAAGATCGAGGCTGCGGGGCTTCCCAAGCCCACGGTGACGCTCTCGACCGGCGGTGGCGTGCATGCATGGTGGCGGCTGGCAGAGCCGTTGCACGACCTTGCCGAGTGGCAAGTGCGGCAACGCAAGCTCAACGCGAAGCTAGGCTCCGATCCCACGATCAAAGATGCCGCTCGCATCATGCGACTGCCGGGCTTCGCGAACGTGAAGAGTAAGTATCCGGACCCGAAGCCGGTGTGCATGATCGAGGATATAGACGCAAGCCGCGTCTATCCGGCCGATGCCGTCACGCCAGCAGTCATGAGCAAGATGACGCGGGCATTCATCGACCGCGGGGAATGTCACAAGAATGACGGCAGGCGTGACACTTGTTTCCTCGCCGCTACTGATCTCCGCGATCATGGGTGGGCAGTAGAGGAAGCGGTCGCCGTGCTCATGAAACGGATGGAGACATTCGCCGATATTCCTCAAGACGAAATCGAGGATTGCCGGCGGCAGATTCCGAACGCATGGAAGCGGGAGCCGCGGACGGAGCCCTTCGGTACTGCCGGTGGAAGGCAAGTGCCGGCGGTCACCGATGAAGATATCGACGCTATCCCGCTCGATACCCGCCCGTGGCCGGCTCGCCCTTCGGCGATGCTCTCGCATGGCGTGGTGGGCGAACTTTTGGATCGAGTCGAGAGCGAGACGGAAGCCGATCCGGTCGCCATCGCAACTACGTTTCTCGTGAGTCTCGGCAGCGTGATCGGGCGTGGCCCGCATGCCGTTGTCGATGGCAACCGCCACGGCGTGAACTTGTTCGCGACGATCGTGGGCGGAACCAGCGAGGGCAGGAAAGGCACGTCTATGTCGATCGTCCGGGCAGTGTTTCGCGGCATCGATGACGAGTGGGTGCGGAACTGCCGGACGCCGAGCCTCACGAGTGGCGAGGGGCTCATCGATCTTATCCGCGATGACGAGCACGTCGTGAAAGTGGACTCGAAAACGGGCGAGCCGAAAACGATCGTCGTGCCGGGTGTCGCGGACAAGCGATTGCTATTCGAGTGCCAAGAGTTGGCGTCAGTCATGCGTGCGGGCAAGTCGGAACGATCGACGCTCTTTCCCACGATCCGCGAGGCGTGGGATGGTCAAGACCTTCGGACGCCGACAAAGAACAATCCGCGAAAGGTGACGGACCCTCACGTCTCAGGCGTGGCCCATATCACGCCGGAGGAACTCGCGAAGCTCCAAACGGACGCCGACATTTTTGGCGGGACGTGGAATCGGTTTCTGTGGATCGCCTCACGTCGTGCTCGGCTGTGCCCTCACGGTGGCGATTTTGAAGACGTGCGGCATCTTCAGGACAAAGTGCGATCGGTTGTCGTGAACGCTCAGAATGCCGGACGCATGCGACGGACCGTGGCGGCTGATCGATTGTGGGAGCAGGAATACTACCGCCGTGCCGAGAGCCTCCCCGGCGGCATGGTGGGTGCGATCCTCGGTCGTGCCGAAGCTCAGCTCCTCCGGTTGTCGATGCTCGCGGCATTGTGCCGTGGCGAAAGCGTTGTCGATGAAGTCGATCTCGCCGCCGCCCTCGGTCTCTGGCGGTACGTCGATGAGACGGTGCGAATGCTATTCGGTCACGATGAAGACCCGCTCATCCCCAAGATCGTCGCGGCCGTGCGGGCGTCACCGGGCATAAGCCGATCGGAACTCCATCGGACGGTGGCGAAAACGAAACCCGCGGCGGCATTCGTGGCAACGCTCGGTCGTGCCGAGAGTATGGGCGTGGTGGTCCGCGAGGTGATCGAGACGGGCGGACGGCCCCGGGAAGCGTGGAAGCCTCGCGAGATGGAGCGAGTCGCGAGAGTGCCGGCCGTGAACTTCGGGAGGGTACTGTGATGGCCGGCATGGCATTGTCGGATGCCCTCGCCGCAGTGGATGCCGCCGGCGGGCGGCTCTCGCTCGCGGGTGATCGCGTCCGGGTGGACGTGACACGGGAACTGCCGGAGCCGGTATGGCAGGCTCTCGCGGCTCACCGGGCGGAATTGGTGGCGAGCCTCGGGCGGCGTTACAACCGGGCGAAGAAGACAGCCGAAGAGTCTGGCCGAGATGGTAAGTCAAGGGTGGGACAAAATGCCCCACCCTCCGAAAGAACATCGTCGAAGCTCGCCAAAGAGCACGGCGTTGACGACCCGCCGACCTTTTCACCCTTTCCACCCTTTTCCCCTTTCCACCCTGACAGACGCGGCGAGCAACCGCTACCGCTCCCGCCGGGCGTGGCATGCTGCGATCGGTGCGGATCGACAGAGACGACCGACAGCGTGATTCACGGTGGGCAGTCTCTACGGCAGGACTGCCGGCAGTGTGGACGGTTCCGGAAGTTTGTCCGATGGCACGGTATCACGATGCCGTGATCGACGTGGCAGCGGTGACGGTGAACGGGTACGTTCTCAGACATCCCCAGGGAGGAAATCATGGCAACAATCGGCAGCGAGAAATTCACACGCAAGAATGGCAGCACGACCACGACCTACCGCATCTTGTGGTGCGATGAAGATGGCCGGCGGAAAACTCTCCGGCTCGGGGCAGTGCCGAAGCGGGTAGCCCAGGAATACAAAACCCACCTAGAGACGATCATCGCGGCCCAGCGTGGCGGGTGGGCCGTGGACGCCGATACTGCCGCGTGGATTGGCTCGCGACCGAATGACGTTCACGAGAGGCTCGTGACGGCGGGGCTATTCGAGCCGCGGGCGGAGTCTCAGGCGAAAGCGATCGTGACCCTCGGTGAGTTGTGCGAGACGTTCAAGGGCAGAAAAACCGTCAAGCCGTCCACGGCGGCGGCATACGATCAAACTCTCGATTCACTCAAGGCAGTGCTCGGGGCGGATCGTGACATAGCAACCCTCACGACGGCTGACGCTGACGAGTGGAAAAAGGCGATATCCACGGCAACCAAGGGCGAGGGCAAGCGGAAGAAAAAACGCACGACCGAAGATGGCCGGCTCTCGCATGCCACCGTGGCGAAGCGGGTGTGCGTCGGCAAGCAAGTTTTCGGGAAAGCGGTGTCATGGGGGCTTTTGGAGAAAAACCCGTTCTCAGGGCTCAAGGCGGGCTCCCAGGTGAATGCAGCACGGCAGCGGTATATCGACGTGCCGACGATCGAGCGAGTGCTCGCGGTGGCTCCCGGCCCGCAGTGGCGAGCCCTCATCGGGCTGTGCCGGTATGCCGGGCTCCGATGCCCTTCGGAAGTCGGGCTCCTGACGTGGGACGACGTGGATCGCGACACGGGCAAGCTCACGGTACGATCTCCGAAAACGGAGGGACACGGGGCAGGGCATGCGGTTCGGTTCGTGCCGATCATGCCGCGGCTCATGTCGCTCCTGGCTGACGCATTCGACGCGGCCCCGCCTGGCAGTACGCTCGTCGTGCCGATGGCCTCGGATGGAGGCGTGAACCTTCGGACGGGTTTCGAGAGGATCATCACGCGGGCGAAGTGCGAGACGTGGCCTCGATTGTTCCAAGCCCTACGGGCGAGCGTGGAAACCGATTGGGTTCAACGTTACCCGGCTCACGTTGTCGCCAAATGGCTCGGGCATTCGCCACGGATCGCACAGGCTCACTATCTCATCACGACCGAAGCGGACTTCCGGGCAGCGATCGAGTACGACCTACCCGGCACAGAATCCGGCACAGTCAGTGCCGGCAGGCGGGTGTCAGCAGTGGACAAGAGTACACGTCGTGGTTTCGTAACTCTCGGGAAACTCGCTAATCGCGATGTACTGAACAAGTGTCTACTGGGCGGCGAGGGACTCGAACCCCCAACCCCCTCGGTGTAAGCGAGGTGCTCTGACCAATTGAGCTAGCCGCCCTCTGCAGGCTGAACCACCGGCTTCGGAGCCGGTGCGACAACCCTCACGCCAAGTTCCGTAAGCTGCCGCTGGGCCACCGTCGATGGTGCCCCCGTCATCAAGTCACTTGCCTTCTGCGTTTTGGGAAACGCGATCACGTCGCGAATGCTGTCCAGACGGCCAAAAAGCATAACCCACCGATCGATGCCCAGCGCGATCCCACCATGCGGAGGGGCACCACTGGCCAGGGCGTCGAGGAGAAACCCAAAACGATCGCGAGCGGTTTCGGCGTCAATGCCCAGAAGCCCAAACACTTTGGCCTGCGTCGCAGAGTCGTGGATGCGGATCGTGCCGCCACCGGCCTCCGAGCCGTTGATAACGAGGTCGTAGGCCACAGCGCGGCAGGCGGATGGGTTGGTGTCGAGCAGGTGGAGGTCTTCGGGCCGCGGGGCCGTGAAGGGATGATGCATCGCGGCCCAGCCGCCGGTTTCGGTGTCGCGGGCAAACATCGGGAAATCGACCACCCACGAAAAATTCATGGCGGCCGGATCGAAAAGCCCGAGCTGGCTGCCGAGCCGTTTGCGGAGCGTATGCAGGGCCTTGCAGGTCACTTCAAAGGAGTCGGCCACGATGAGGGCCAGGTCGCCCGGCTCACACCCGAGCCGTTCCTTCACGCCAGCAGCGATACCTGTGAGATTCTTGGCGACGGGGCCGCTCCATGAGCCGTCTGGCTCGCACTTGAGCCAGACGAGGCCCTTGGCGCCGGCTTCGACCGCCACGCCAGTGAGCTCGTCGAGCTCCTTGCGGGAGAATTTTCCGGCGGCCCCCGGTACTCGAATACCTCGGACCCGTCCGCCGCTTTCGGCCGTGCCGCGGAAGACCCGAAAATCGCTCTCGCCGGCCAGGGCAGTGAGATCGATGAGTTCGAGCCCGAAGCGAAGGTCAGGGGCGTCATGTCCGAATCGCTCCATGCACTCCGCGTAGGTCAGACGTGAGAGGGGCAGGGGCACATCGAGGCCCAGGACCTCGCGAGCCGTGCGGCGGACGAGCCCTTCGATCACGCCGATAATGTCATCGGCTTCGACGAACGACATCTCGACGTCGAGCTGGGTGAACTCGGGCTGGCGATCAGCGCGGAGGTCTTCGTCGCGGAAGCATTTGGCCACCTGCACATACCGGTCAAAGCCGGCGATCATCAGGAGCTGCTTGTAGAGCTGCGGTGACTGGGGCAGGGCGAAGAACGACCCGTGGTCGAGGCGGCTCGGCACGAGAAAGTCGCGGGCGCCTTCGGGCGTGCTCTTGCCGAGCATCGGCGTTTCCACATCGACAAACCCAAGCTCGTCGAAATGGTCCCGCATGATCTTCACAATCCGGCTGCGGAGGAATAGGTTTTCCTGCATCGCGGGGCGGCGGAGATCGAGCCAGCGGCTGGTGAGCCGCACCTCTTCACCCGGCAGCTCGCTGGCACCTGGCTGGAACACAGGCGTGGCGGCCTCGTTGAGCACTTCGATCGAGTCGCATACGAGCTCGATGCCACCAGTGGAAAGCTTCGGGTTCGTGGTGCCCTCGGGTCGCGGGGCCACCGTGCCCGTCCCTCGAATCACCCACTCCGAACGAGCCGAGCGTGCCGCCGCGATGGTGGCGGCGGGAGCGTCGGGGCCGACCACGACCTGCGTGCGGCCCCAGCGATCGCGGAGATCGATGAACAGCACTCCCTTGTGGTCGCGAACGCGATCGACCCAGCCGCACAAGGTCACTCGGCTCCCGGCATGCTCGGGACGCAATTCTCCACAGGTGTGAGTTCTCAGCACGGGGGCAACAGTCCTAGGCTTCGTCTGATGAGGTGAACGCAGCGGTCATGAGAAGGGCGACCACGAGCACAAGCGCGAGCGACAGGAGGACCACCGTGCTCCAAAACCCGATGGCCTGGCTCGTCTCAAACTGCTCCATGGCCTTGGGCGCTTCATTCACGAACCCGACGAGCGGCAGGCGACCGTACGCAAAGATTGCCACTCCCGCGAGAATCGCGAAGAGAATCGCCGAAGCGAGAGACACCCATGCCAAAACTTTGAGCACCATCGCTGCTTACCTCACCGCCTCATTGGCCGCCAGGAGTTGACGCTGACGGGCCGCGCCGTCCGCCTCAAAGGTTAGCTCCAATTGTTGGGCCGCGTCGCCTTCCGGGCAGAGCTCGCGGAAGAGCATGCTGGGCTGGATGTCGCGGTTGTGCTGATATTTCGTGCTGGTGTATTCGGTGATCTCGCCGACCACCTGATGGAAGAAAATCTGGCAGATCGGCACGCCCGGATAAATTTTCACCGGCTGAACGGCGAACATCTCAAGCGTCCAATACCCGGAGAACCCGACGTCACCGAAGCCGGCCGTCACGTGGACGAAAAGCCCGAGCCGGCCGATCGAGCTCCGCCCCTCGATCATCGGTACGAGGTTGTGGGTCTCGGTTCGCTCGATCGTGCGACCGAGGTAAAGCTGGTTGGGCGTGAGTACGAGCCCGTCCGGAGGAATCGTGATCCGCTCCACACGGTTGCTCTTCCGCATGTCGAGCACCACCTCCTCATACACGAGCAACTCGTCGTGGAGCGAGAGGTTGTAGCTATTGGGATTGAGCCGATCCTCATCGAACGGGTCGATGACGATGTTGCGGCCGAGCTGACGGCGGATCTCGTGGCCGGAGAGAATCATGACGGGCTCCCGTGCAGCCGAGGACAATCCGCTCGAGTCTATGCCGAGCCGCCAGGAAGTGACAGTCACCGTCGGCGTGCGGCCACCGCAATACCCTTCTTCGGACAGAGATTCTCGAGCGGGCATTGGTCACAGCGAGGGCTTCGGGCCGAGCAGGCCGTGCGGCCCAGAGCAATGAGCCGGTGACTCATCGCGATCCAGTGCTCCTGCGGAAGGCACGCCACAAGGTCTTGTTCCGCCCGCACGGCATCGGTCTGGGTGGTGAGGCCGAGCCTGCGGGAGATCCGGCCGACATGCGTATCCACCACGACCCCCACCGCCAGCCCAAAGGCCGATCCAAGCACCACATTGGCCGTCTTTCGCCCTACGCCAGGGAGTTTCACGAGCTCCTCGAGTGTCCGCGGCACCTCGCTGCCATGCCGCTCCACGAGGGCTTGTGCGCAGCCCTGGATGCTTTTGGCCTTGGCACGAAAAAACCCGGTGCTCCGGATCGCCTCCTCGACGGCGGTCCGGCTGGCGGCCGCGAGCGTGGCGGGCGTGGGCCATCGGCGAAAGAGTGGCCCTGTGACCATATTGACCCGCCGGTCGGTGCATTGGGCCGAGAGAATCGTGGCGATGAGGAGCTCGAAGGGCGAACGAAAGTCGAGTGAGCAGGTGGCATCTGGATACGCTTCGGCGAGCTCGTGGCAGATCCTCGCAGCCCGCTCTCGGCGGCCCGTGGCCGATTCCCGCCGACCCACCGAGGCCGCAGACTGCCCCCGTTTCCCCTCAGTGCTACGATTCACGGTCGGGAGCCTCACCTTTTTGGCGTGCCACAACGGGATAAACGCTACCGGCAGGAGCCATCATGACGACCGAACAGCCCGTCGCAGACTACGAACCGCTCTACCTGGCTGGGATCGTCCACTTCAACGACTGCGACTATTTTGAGAGCCATGAGGTCTGGGAGGAGCTCTGGACTGACTACCGGGGCCCGTCGCGAAAGTTTTATCAGGGGCTCATCCAGGCAGCGGTAGCACTCTACCATTTCGGGAACGGCAACCTCCGCGGCGCCCGCAAACTCCACACGAGCGTCCACGGCTACCTCGAAGCCTACGCTCCGCAACACCTCGGCCTCGACATCGACGCTTTTCTCAGTTCCTTCGACACCTGCCTGGCCGAGGTCGTGGCCGATACCGAAGACCGCCGCGAGATTCCACTCGATCCGGAGCTGCTTCCGGAAATCCACCTCGACCCGCCCCCCGCCGCGCCGTCGGCCTGACGCACTGCTATGTCCGACGAGCCACTCGCCTTTTCACCGGACCAGTTCTCGGGCCACGCACGGGTGTTTCCGCTCCCGAATCTCGTGATGTTTCCCCACGTGATGCAGGCCCTCCATATCTTCGAGCCCCGCTACCGGGCGATGTTTGAAGAGGCGATCGAAGACGACCGGCTCATCGCGCTCGGGTCACTCGCCGCGGGCTGGGACGGCGACTACGAGGGCCGGCCACCGCTGCGATCAACCGCCTGCCTCTGCCGCATCGCTACCCACCAGCGGACCGACCAAGGCACCTACAACGTGCTTGTGCTCGGTGTGCGACGGCTGCGGCTCGTGCGGGAGTTGCCCCCCAAAAAGCTCTTTCGGGTCGTGGAATCCGAGCTGCTCGACGACATCGAGCCCGCGGACGCAGGCCCAGACACCGCTGCGGCCATGCAAAAAAAACTCCTTGCTGCTTTCAAGAAGGCCATGCCTCGCATTCCTGATGCGTATGAGCAGCTCGATCAGCTTCTCGGAAGCCAGATCACGCTCGGCATGCTCGCCGACATCGTTTCATACACGATCGACCTCGACCTCGAGACCAAGGCGCGACTGCTGGCCGAGTGCGACGTATTCCGGCGGACGACGATCCTCCTGGAGGCGATCGCGGCTCGGGCAAAAGCTGGTCCTCGCCGCCCGTTCCCCCCCGAGTTCAGCCCGAACTGACGCCGCGACGACGGGTTGCCCATGCCGCATCGCCATCCTGGCTGCGCTCAGCCTCCAACGCCGGCTCTGCGGCATAGGCAACCCATCGCGGGAAGCGTACGGGAGTTGGCATCCGTACGATGCACTCCCCCGTCGATTACACTCGATCGCCATGAGTGACGCTTCATCCCACCAGGTTGATCAGCCCCGCATCGAGCGGGCGGTCCGCGAGATTCTTGCTGCCGTCGGGGAAGACCCTGAGCGTGAGGGACTCCTTGAAACACCGGCCCGCGTGGCGCGGATGTATATCGAGCTCTTCAGCGGTCTCGGGCAAGACCCACGCATCCACCTCGGCAAGGCATTCGAGGAAAAGTACGACGAGATCGTGCTCGTTCGCGACATCGCTTTCGACAGTGTCTGCGAACACCATCTGCTGCCGTTCATGGGCCGGGCTCATGTAGGCTATCTGCCGAATGGGCGCGTGCTGGGCTTGAGCAAGCTTGCTCGCGTGGTCGAAACGCTCTCGCGGCGACCGCAGGTGCAGGAACGGCTCACCGAGCAGATCGCGGCGCTCCTTGAGGAAGACCTCGGAGCGAAGGGTGTGGCCGTGGTCGTGGAAGCCACGCACACCTGCATGACGATTCGCGGCATCCGTAAGCCGGGCAGCATGTGTGTGACCTCGGCCATGAAAGGTATCTTTCGGGCGAATGTCTCGAGCCGGGCGGAAGTGATGTCGCTCATCTTCGGGCACCGGCCCGCCTGCTGAGAAGGGCCAGGTCAGCCGGATCACTTCCGCCACATCCATGAATCTTCTGCTCGACTTTCTGTGCCGGTTCGGCTGGGGCATGTCGGCTGGGCTTGTGCTGACCCCGTCCGCGATCGTGCCCGCTGGCTTCTTTCGCGTGAACCTCCTCGTGGTACTCGGGCTCGCGACCGCCGCGGCACTTGTGAGCCGGAGCCTTGAGAACACCGGGAGTGTCTGGGTGCCGGCCGCCGCCGCCGCGGTGGTGGCGTGGATCGGAAGCGTGGCCTGGCTCGCCGAGCGGACGCGGGCTGGCCAGTGGGCCTGCGGCATTGCGTCGGTGCTCATGGCGGGCGCGACGATCTCGACGGCGACCATGAGCGGCAGCGAACGTGGCGGCCTGGCATGGCTCGCTGGAGGATCGACGCTCGTGTCGGGCCTCGTTACCGGGCTCACCGTCCACGCGATGCTCCTCGGCCACTGGTACTTAAACGCCCCTGGCATGCGGGTCGATGCGCTTCGTCGGATGATTGATGTGGCGCTGGCGGCATGGGCCTTGGAGGTCTGCGCGTCGGTGTTTGAGCTCGTCGCTGGCCCGGCGTTTCCGACGGATTTGACCGCGACCGCGCTGCTTTCCCTGCGCTGGCTTGCTGGCCTCGTCGGCCTTCCGGTGCTCCTCGTCATGGCCCGCAAGACGCTCGACATCCCCAACACCCAGAGTGCGACGGGTATCCTGTATGTGGCCTGCCTGGCAGCGATCCTGGGGGAACTCACCTCCCAGCTCCTCCAGGCAGCAACATGACGCTGAGCCCCTCAATGCGAATCACCTACGCCTGCCCGTCCTGCGACGCCACCGTCTCCCTCGCAGGGGTTGAGACGGCCCGGTCGCTCGCGTGCCCGCAGTGCGGCGGGGAGGTGATGGTGCCCGCTGATTCTGTTGTGTGGACAAACGCCGCTGGCGGCGTCGTTGAGCCAGGCGCCGGCGAGGCGGTGCTTCGGCGGTGCATGGTCTGCCCGAGCACCGAGCTTTTTCTTCGGAAGGACTTTCCACAACGGCTCGGCGTTGCCATCGTGGTCGCGGGCTTCGCGGCGAGCTGCGTCACCTGGGCCTGGCAGATGCTCCTGCCCACGTTCGCGATCCTCTTTGCTACGGCGCTCGTCGATGTGGCCCTCTACCTCGTCATGCCCGAATGCCTCACCTGCTACCGCTGTGCCGCGCGATACCGCGGCGCCGGCGGACCGCATGGGGGCTTCGACCTCGAGACCCACGAGCGGCATCGGCAGCAACGGATTCGCCTCGCGGAGGCTGTAAGCCATCGGGGCGGCGAGATCGCTTCCCCAACACCGTAGACGCCCTGTCGCAGAGACCATGGATTCCGATAAGGCACGCATCGAGGAAGACCTGCGGGGCGTTGTCTCGGGCGACGTGGTCTGCGACGACGTCGGTCGTTCGCTCTATGCGACAGACGGCAGCCTTTTTGAGGAATGGCCGCTGGCGGTCGTGCGGCCTCGCTCCACCGATGATGTCGTAGCCACGGTCCGCTGGGCCGCCGAACGGGGCGTGAGCATCCATCCCCGCGGCGCTGGCACGAGCATCTGCGGAGGCCCGTTGGGCCGGGGAATTGTGATTGACTGTTCACGATTTATGCGACGCATCTTGGGCGGGGTCGATAACACCGTACGCGTGCAGCCGGGCGTTCTCGGCACGCAGCTCGATACGTTTCTCGGACGCCGCCGCCGCTGCCTCGGCCCCGATCCTTCCAATGCCGCGTCGAGCACGATTGGCGGCATGATCGGACGCGACGCGTCGGGAAGTCGGTTTCTTGCGCGTGGCTCGATGCGATCGCGGATTGTTTCGGCCGAAGTGGTGCTGGCCGATGGCGAGGCTGTTCACCTCACCACGATGGCTTCGGCCCCACCCCTCCCGGAGGCGTCCCTCAGCCATGGCATCACCGCCACCGCCATCAACCGCACCACGGCCCTGGCGACAGGCCTTTCGGCCATCCTCGAACGGCATCGCGACGTGATTGCCCGCGGGCAGCCCCCCTCGCGGGTTCGCCACGGCGGCTATCGGCTGCACGATCTCCATCAGAACGGGCTCATCCATCTGCCGCGGCTCCTCTGCGGTGCCGAAGGCACGCTCGGCATCGTGACGGCAGCAACCTTCGAGACGATCCCAGTCGATTCGGCCACCGCCGTTGGGCTCTTGTTGTTTGACTCCCTCGAAGCAGCGGCCGCTGCGGCGCTGCGGCTGCTCACGCTCTCCCCGAGCGCCTGCGACCTCCTGGATCGTCGTCACCTCGCGCTCGCCCGTGGCACGCGACCAGCCTTTGATCTCCTGATTCCACCGGTCGCGGAGGCGGGCCTGCTGATCGAGTTCACCGCCGACGAGCCCGCCGATTGCAATGCTCGTCTGGAGCAGGCGCTCGCATCAATGCCCCGAGGCCGACGTGGCTGCATCGACGTCCGTCGCGCGGAAGATGCCCACGACGCGGCCTTTTTCTGGGAGCTTTCGCGAAGTGTGATGTCAACACTCCACGGCGTACGAGCGGCCGTGCGACCGGTGCCCTTCATCGAAGACATCGTCGTGCCGCCGCCGGCGCTCCCCGATTTCCTACGACGGCTCCAGGCCGTGCTCCAGCGGCTCAATCACACGGCGATGATTTTCAGCCACGCGGGCCATGGCCAGCTCCATGTGAGGCCCCATGCGGTGCCTCGCGACCCCGCGGAGCGGCCGCGGCTCGAAGCCCTCGCGGAAGCTGTGTACACGGAGGTGGTGGCCGTCGGAGGTTCGATCGGCGCGGAGCTCGGGCTCGGGTTGTCGCGAACACCGTTCTTCACGAGATTCTTTCCTGAGCTGTCAGCCGTCTTCGCAGAGGTGAAGCAGCTCTTCGACCCCGCTGGCATTCTGAACCCCGGGCGGGTGGTGTCGGCCGACATCCCCGCAGCCGGATGGCTTCGTTCGCTCGAACCGGCCACTGCGGCGGTTACGGACAAAGATGGAGCTCAGCCCGCGCCCCAGATCGTGCCGTTGACGACCTGGAATCGCGACCGTCTTGCGGTGGAAGTCGATGCCTGCAACGGCTGCGGCGCCTGCCGGGGCGTCGCCGCCACCACGCGGATGTGCCCGAGATATCGTGAGAATCCCTCGGAGGAAGCCTCGCCCAGGGCCAAGGCCAATGTGATGGCGGCGCTTCTCTCCGGAACGCTCGACCCGCGAACCATCTCCCGCGAGGCGGTGCGGGCCGTGGCTGACACCTGCTTCAACTGCCACCGCTGCCGGATCGACTGTGACGCCGGCATTGACATCCCCGCGCTCGTCATGGAGCTCAAGGCCGCTCACTACGCCACCAACGCCACGAAGATGGTGCCGTGGCTTCTGTCGCGGATCGACTCGCTCTCGGCTGCCGCAGGCCGGGTGAAGTCGCTGTCGAACTGGGCTCTTGCCAACCCGCAGGCCCGATGGGTCATCGAAAAAACGCTTGGGATTGCTCGCGGCCGCAAGCTGCCGCTCGTGAGCGGCAATCAGGTGATGCGATGGGCCGCCCGTCGCGGCCTGACTCGCCCGTCACGACGCAGTGGGCCGCGGGTGCTTTATTTTCTCGACACGTATGCGAGGCGGCACGACCCGCTTTTGGCTGAGTCGTTCGTGGCCGTGCTCGAACGCAACGGCATCGGCGTGTTCATCGATCCACGGCAGGTCGCCGCGGGGATGCCGATGGTCACCGAGGGCGACCTCGACGGGGCACGGAAGCTCGCTCGCACGAATCTCCGGGTTCTTGCGGAGGCTGTGAGGCTTGGCTATCGCATCGTGTGCACCGAGCCTGCGGCAGTGACCTGCATCACGCGGCACTATCCGCTCCTGATCGACGATGAAGAGTTGCCGCGCGTGGCAGCGGCAACGTGTGACGCGGCGAGCTATCTCTGGGAACTCCATCGCGAAGGGAAGCTGCGGCTCGACTTTCGGCCGGTTCCAGCCAAGATTCTTTATCACGCCGGCTGCCATGAACGAGGCACCGGCGGCACCTCGCCTGCTGAAAACCTTCTGCGGCTCATCCCCGGTCTCGCCCTCGAAGCGGCCGACCACGGCTGCTCGGGCATGGCAGGCACGTTTGGGCTGGCGCGGGAGCACTACCGGGCAAGCCTTCGAATGGGTCTCGGCCTCGTGTCAGGGATGCGGGCAGCCGGCATCGAGGCTGGGTCGACGGGCTGTAGTTCGTGTCGGATCCAGATGGAGCAGGGCACGACGAAGCCGACGGTCCATCCCGTCAAGATTTTGGCCAAGGCGTACGGCTTGCTCGACGGGCCGCCCCCCTTCGGGCTCGACACATTGTTCACCACAACAAGCGGCCGACTCACCACCACCTGAGCGACAGGCTACCCAGCCGGGAGCGTTTTTGATGCGCGACGATACACCAACCGTGCGAGTGACCATGTTTGCAGGGGTGGCCGAGGCAGTTGGCACACGGAGCGTGGACGTGCCGTGGAACGGCGGCACGGTCGTGGATCTTCGCACAGCCATCACGACGATGTTTCCGGTGGCGGAACCTCTGCTCTCACGAAGCGCCTTCGCCCTTGGTGATCGTTACGCTGCGGCCGACGAGCGAGTTCCCGCGGGTGCCGACGTGGCCATCATCCCTCCGGTCAGCGGAGGATGAGCACGCATGCCCCACGGGACCCTTGAAACGAGACTGAACCACCAGGACGTCGCGCTTACTCGGGAGCCGATTGACGCGAAGGCGCTCCTGTCTGCGGTGACCGATGTGACCGCAGGAGGGAGCGTCCTCTTTGTGGGAAGCACACGGAGCCAGACCGCCGGTGCGATGACCACATGCCTCACCTACGAAGCCCACGAACCGCTGGCCCGCGCGGTCCTCGCGGCGCTCGTGGCCGAAGCCCGAGAGCGGTTCGCGCTTGTGGGCTGCGGCGTGGTGCATCGTCTCGGCGAGGTGGCCGCCGGCGAGGCGAGCATTGCCGTGGCCGCGAGTGCTCCGCATCGGAAGGAGGCCTTTGCAGCGACCGAGTGGCTCATGGACCGGATCAAGCGAGACGTGCCAATTTGGAAGTGTGAACACAGCCCTGACGGTAGCCGCACGTGGGTGCATGGCGACATGCCGCCCAACACCTCGGGCCGCGCGGCGGAGGTCATGACCCACCCATGAGCACTCTCGTCGACGACTTTGGCCGTGTGCATACCGACCTCCGGATCAGTGTGACGGATCGCTGCAACCTGCGATGTGGCTACTGCATGCCCGAGGAAGTCGTCTTTCGTCCGCGGGAGGAGTTGCTGACCTACGAGGAAATCACCCGCGTCGCGCGAGTGGCGGCTCACCTCGGTATCCGCACGATCAGGCTGACCGGTGGTGAGCCACTGCTTCGACGAGACATCGCCGCACTCGTGCGGCTCCTCGTGAACGTGCCAGGCATCGACGAGGTGTCGCTCACTACCAACGGCATGGTGCTGGCCGAGCAGGCAGCGGACCTGCGGGCGGCGGGGCTTGCCCGGCTCAATGTCAGCCTCGATGCCCTGACACCAGAAACCTTCGAGGGAATCGCTCGGCGACGCGGTCTCGACCGCGTGCTCGCGGGCATCGCCGCAGCCCACGACGCGGGCTTTGAATCAATTCGGATCAACGCTGTCTCGATTCGTGGCCTCACCGAAAATGAAATCGTGCCGCTGGCTCTTTTCTGTCGTCGTGAGGGCTTGTGTCTTCGGTTCATCGAGTTCATGCCGCTTGACGGAGACGGTGCCTGGGAGGGCGATCGTGTGCTTTCGGGCGAGGATGTGCGTGGCATCCTCGTTCGCGAGGTTGGCCCACTCGAGCCGCTTCCCGTGGTCGATCCCGGTCAGCCGGCGGTCGATTGGCGGTGGGCCGACGGCGAGGGAATGGTCGGGTTTATCAATCCAGTGACGGAGCCGTTTTGCGACCGCTGTGATCGGCTGCGGCTCACGGCCGACGGGCAGTTTCGCAACTGCCTTTTTGCAACCACGGAGTGGGATGTGCGACGCGTACTTCGCGGTGATGGCGACGACGACGCGATCGTCTCCCTGTTGCTAGCCTGTGTTGCAGCCAAACGGGCGGCCCACGGGATCGGGTCGCCTGCCTTCGAGCGGCCTGCCCGCGCGATGTATCAGATCGGGGGGTGATCTGTGGGGCTTCCTCGCCGGTATCTCGACAACGCCGCCACCACATGGCCCAAGCCCCCCGAGGTTTTTGCGGCGTGGCAGCATGCCGCTGTGGAGATCGGCGCCACGGCTGGGCGAGGCACGTACCGCGAAGCAGTCGAAGCGTCGGCGATCAGGGCGCGGGCCCGCGCCGCTGTGGCGAGGCTTCTTGGAGGCGTTGATCCTGAGCGAGTGGCTCTGCCCTCGGGCTGCACGCTCGCCCTCAACACCGCGATTCAAGGACTCGTGCGACCGGGCGATCATGTCATAGCCACGGTCGCCGACCACAACGCCACGCTTCGGCCGCTCCATGCGCTTGCGGCTCGCGGCGTCATCACATGGTCCGTCGTGCCCTGCGATGGCACCGGCTTGGTTGATCCTGCGGCCATCGCAGACGCCTGGATGCCAGCCACGCGACTGGTCGTCTTCTCGCATGCCTCGAATGTGACCGGGGCCATCCAGGATGCGGCTGCGATTGCCGCCATTGCCCACGACCGCGGGGGCATCGTTTTGCTCGACGCATCACAGACACTCGGCCAGGTGCCATACGATGCCCCGGCGTGGTCTGCCGACATCGTCGCCGCGCCGGCTCATAAGTGGCTTCTTGGCACAGGTGGCGCGGCGATCCTCTGGGCCCGCGAGGGCATCGAGCCTGAGCCACTCGTGCTCGGGGGCACGGGCTCGGCAAGTGACTCCCTCGCCATGCCGGATGCGTTTGCAGACCGCATGGAGGCTGGGTCACCCGACGTGCCGGCGGCGGCGGCGCTGGCCGCAGCGATTGAATGGCTCGAAAAGCAGCCAATCGCAGCCCTGGGTGATCGCTGTCGGCAGGTGGCCGACGCATGTGCCGCTGAGCTTGCGTCGATCCCTGGGGTGCGGGTCGTGGGTGGGCGACGCGGACCGCCGATTGTGAGCTTTGTGGTCGAAGGCTATGATCCCGCCGATATCGCCGCGATACTCGAGGCGAGTGCAGGTGTGCAAGTGAGATCTGGATTTCACTGCGCGGCCGGCATCCACGAGCAGCTCGGCACTCGGAACGGTGGCACCGTGCGGGCAAGCTTTGGCCCGTTCAATGATGAGAGCGACGCCGATGCCTTTGTGCGGGGTGTCGCGGCAATGGCAACGGGCTGACGAGGCGACAAAATCGAAGAGGAGTTGGATCATGGCGGGCATTCCGAAGAACACGTGGTACGCCGATGGCCTGCGATTCGCGTGTACGCAGTGTGGCGACTGCTGCACGGGCGCCGAAGGCTATGTGTGGGTCAATCAGGCTGAGATCGACGCAATGGCCGCCCGGCTCGACATGACCCCGGCCGACTTCGAGGCCGCGCATGTCTACCGTGTGGGTATCCGTCGCTCGCTCAAAGAGCGAAAGAACGGCGACTGCGTCCTGCTCGATCCCAAGACCAAGAAATGCACCACCTATCTCGAACGTCCAAGGCAGTGCCGCACATGGCCGTTTTGGGACTCCAACCTCCGCTCACCGCAGGCATGGGCTGACGCCGCCGAGCACTGCCCCGGCTGCAACAAGGGCAACCTCGTGCCCCTCGAACGCATCATCGAGCAGGCGTCGCAAATCCGGGTGTGACGATGGTTGCTTGATGTCGCGTCGTGCGGTGCCCCGCGCACTGTCGCTCGACTCACCAAGCCGAGCCAGGCTGCGCTGACGTCGGTTCCCGTGTTTCAGGAATCGACGCGTTGCGGTGGCTCGGGGTTGCCCGTGCCACATCGCCGGACGCTTCCTTCGGGCATCCTGCCCTTCGGTCGCTCGGTGTAGCCTTCGCTTCGCCATCCTGGCTGCGCTCAGCCTACAACGCCGGCTCCGTGGCACGGGCAACCCCTCGCGGATGGCGCGAGCACCGAGGCACGAAGCAACCACAACCGTGAGCTCCGCGCAGCGAATCCGGAAGCGCCCCATCTGTTCAGGCGAGCCATGCCGACTTGCCCACAGCGAATCCGCGAGCGCCCCGTCTGTTCAGGCGAACCACACCGCAGCGCGCCCGGAATCGGGAGCCTGGATGGCTCCCGGCCGCCCGGAGGGGCGGCAAGGCCTCGGGGCCATGGATGGCCCGAGGCCGCTACCTACAGTATCCCGCCGTGGGTTCGCCACGGGGTCATGTGTGAGGGCTGGTCGAGGAACCAGATGCGTTCCCACTCGTCGCTGAGCGCTCGAAGATCTTCCGACGTGTAGATGAGCTCTTGGGCCCGACGAAGCGGGTCGCCTGAGTACATCGGGATGAGGCAGCCCGTGGATGTCGCCACGAGGGTCACCGCACACAGCAGCCACACTGCCTTCCTCATCGCCTGGTCCTCCTGACCCGTGATCGTGATTTGCTTGCGTTGTCAGTCACGTCGCGAACTGCGGATCCAACCGCTCGTCTCGGACGTGGAAATATCAGAAACCCGGAGTTGGCCGCGAGAGGAGGTTGGCCGAAGGCAGGGCGCATGGGCTTGCCTGGCTTTCCTCGCCTTCGCGTCACTCCCCGACTGTCTCCCCGCTCCCCGACGTGTCGGGGGGCGGGGGGGCTTCCGGGGTCGCCTTCGCCGTCCTAGCGGCCTTTTTCTTGGCCGCCTGTGAAAACTCTCTGACCCTTGCCTCCATCTCCTTGCCCGGTTTGAACGTCACCACGCTTCTTGCCCGCACCATGACCGCCTCGCCAGTTCGCGGGTTGCGGGCCTGGCGGGCCTCACGGTGTTTGATCTGGAACACGCCGAAATTCCTCAGTTCAATCCGGCCTTCGCGAACCAGCGCGTCGATCAGGGCCTCGAACGTCTGCTGGACAAGCTTGTGCGTATGAACCTGGGGCAGATCGATCTGCTCCGAAATCGACCGAACGATGTCTTTTTTGGTCACGGCTTGGCGGCTCCGACCACGAACGATCAGCCAATCTCCCGGTGGGGAAGTGGGCGTGACGAGGGGCCTGAAAACGACCGAAGCCTAGGTCTGGCAAGCACTAGTGTCAACCAACTGCCCCTGTGGCAGGCGGTGCACGAGTACCGTTCCAGAGGATGGTATCGACCTCCCATCCGGCAAACTTGATGCGATCGGTACGACCGGCTCCTGGGTGGCTTGGGGGCTTTGGAAAAGCCACTACACTCCAGTCGGGTTCGCCCTCACCAAGACTCGATTCGCCTCATGCCTGATTCCTCTGCTGGGCCCGTGTTGCCCGAAGCCTCGATCGATTTGGCGGTCAGCCTCGGCCGCCTCTCCCTGCCGAATCCGATCCTGGTGGCCTCGGGCACGTTTGGGTATGGCCGCGAGATGACGGGGTTTGTCGACCTGGCCAGGCTTGGCGGCATTGTGCCCAAGACGATCACGCCCCAGCCCCGCATCGGGAATGTTCCCTGGAGGACCGTGGAGACCGCCTCAGGCCTCCTGAACTCGATCGGCCTCGACAACGACGGCGTCGAAGCCTTCATCCTCAAACAACTTCCGTTCCTGGCCGACTGCGGCGCGCCGGTGATCGTGAGCATCGCTGGTGCGAACGCTGATGAGTTTGTCGCGCTCGCCCGACGTCTCGATGGCGTGCCAGGCATCGCGGCGCTCGAGCTCAATGTTTCGTGCCCGAATGTGAGCCATGGCGTCGATCTTGGCACCGACCCCGAAACATGCCGCGGGGTCGTGGCGGGCGTGCGAGCGGCCACGAGCCTGCCGGTCATCGCGAAGCTCACGCCCAATGTGACCAACATCGTGGCGGTCGCTCGCGGCGCCGCCGACGGCGGTGCCGACGCCGTCACGCTCATCAACACGCTTCAGGGCATGGCGATCGACTGGCGGCGACGCCGGCCCCTCCTCGGCAATGTGGTCGGCGGCCTGAGCGGCCCTGCGATCAAGCCCGTGGCCCTTCGATGTGTACACCAGGTGCACCGCGGTGTCGGTATCCCGATCATCGGTGTCGGAGGCATCATGACGATCGACGACTGCATGGAGTTTTTTGTTGCGGGGGCTGCGGCCGTGCAGATTGGTACCGCGAACTTCGCTGAGCCTGTTGTCTCAGGGCGACTCCTCGACGAACTTCCGAGAGCGCTTGCCGAAGCGGGCGTTTCAAAATTCGCCGACGTCATCGGCACGCTCACACTGCCACAGCCTGCGGGCTGCGGCACACCATCATCACAGGAAGCCTCCCATGCCACCTGACGCGGCGCCCGCTCGCACCACGCGTGCCCTTTCGGGCATCCAGCCAACCGGCCGTTTTCACTGGGGAAACTACTTCGGTGCGATCCGGCAATACATCGACCTGCAGCCGGGTGCCCACCAGGCGGCCGACGAGGCGTACTATTTCATCGCCGATCTCCATGCGCTCACAACGGTTCGCGATCCAGAGACGCTTCGTGGCTTTGTCCGCGACGCCGCCATCGACCTCGTGGCCCTCGGCCTTGACCCTGAGCGAGCCGTCCTCTTCGTGCAGTCCGATGTGCCCGAGGTGACCGAGCTCACATGGCTCCTCATGACCGTCACACCGATGGGCCTCCTCGAGCGGTGCCACGCCTTCAAAGACAAGAAAAACCGCGGGCTGCCGGCCGACGCAGGGCTCTTCACCTACCCGGTGCTCATGGCCGCCGACATCCTCGCCTACGATGCCACCGTGGTGCCAGTGGGCGAAGATCAGGTGCAGCACATCGAGGTCTGCCGTGATCTCGCGGGCACGTTCAACCATCTCTATGGCGACGTCTTTACGTTGCCAAAGCCGCGGCTCGTGGAAGGCGGCGGGAAGGTACCGGGCACCGACGGCCAGAAGATGAGCAAGAGCTACGAAAACACGATCGAGGTTTTTGAGGAGCCGGGCCCGCTCAAGAAAAAGATCATGCGGATGACGACCGACTCGCGTGCCATGGAAGAATCCAAGGAACCGGAAGGGGATCACCTGTACGAGCTTTTTGCTCTCTTCGCTCCAGACGCCGATCGCCAGGCCATGGCGGACCTCTATCGTCGCGGCGGTTTTGGGTATGGCGAGGTGAAGAAGAAGCTCCACGAGGCCGCCGAGCAGTTTTTTGCCGACGCCCGATCGCGGCGGGCCGAGCTTGCGGCCGACTCAGATCGTATCGAAGTGATTCTCGCTGCTGGTGCTGCCAAGGCCAGGGCCAAGGCAGGAGAAGTGCTCGCGCGGGCGAGGCTGGCCTGTGGTCTCGATCGGAAGTCTCCCGCAGGCAAGCCAGGAAGGAAACGATGAACGTCCTTGGCATCGGCACCGACATCACCGAGTGTCTCCGGATCGCCCAGATGATCGAGCGGCATGGGGAGCTTTTTGTGGGGAGGGTCTACACGCCTCACGAGATCGAATATTGCCGCAGCCGGCGGATGGCCACACAGCATTTCGCGGGCCGCTGGGCGGCGAAGGAAGCGGTGCTCAAGGCGCTTGGCACCGGCTGGAAGCGGGGCATCAGTTGGAGGGACGTGGAGGTCCGAAACCTCCCAGGTGGCCGGCCGATTGCGTTTCTCACTGGCGGCACGCAGGAAGTCGCCGACGCGCTCGGCATTCGGTGTGTGCTCGTAAGCATCTCGCACTGCCGCTCTCACGCCACAGCCTACGCCATCGCCCTCGACGAGCTCCCGACCACGGGGTAGCAAACGACAAGAACGATCGGGCTCGATCGCGTCTTGTCACACGCGGTGCTCGCCAAACGCCTCGGCTACTTGAGCCCGGGCCAATTCTCACGGTCGTTCCACAAGCTCGTCGGTATGACACCAAGCGAGTTTCGGCGAAAGCAAGCCGAAGAAGATCGCTGGCGATCCGGCTAGGGGTGGGGCCAGGGATCATTCTGCGGCAGCGTCGTCCCACTGCTCGAGCTCGGCGGAGCCGCCGGGGAGGAGGAGCAAGGCAAGCGGCGTGCCTTCTTCGACCGGCGTGACGCCATCACGGCGGGTGAGCTGGATTCGCTCGTGGCCACGAAGATGGTCGGCAAGCTGCTTCGTGAGATCTTGTTGTTGCGATTCCGGGAGCTTGGCAAATGCGGCGCGGCCGCGGCATTTTGGAAACTTCTGGCAGCCAAGCCACGGGCCCCGCTTGCCATCACGAAGATTCATCATCGCCCCACATTTGTCGCAGGCGATGTCGGTCACCAGCGGCGCGGCTGCCGGAAACTTGACCAGGCCCTTGCGGTCAAGGTTGAGAATGAGTGGAGGTGGTTCCGTCGGTTCGGCCGCGGCAGCCTTCTTTCCCTTAGGCTTTACCGGCCTCGGGCGATCCTCAACCAGAAAATCTCCGAATCGGCCGGTCCGCTTCACCATCGCCACACCCGCGGGCGACAGCAGGTCGAGTTGCTCCGGAAGCTGCGGCCGGCCTTCGCGATCACACGGCATGGCATAGTCACACGCCGGCACATGCTTTTGTTTTTTGGGTCGCGCTGGCGCAGCCTTTTTGCCCCCCTTGGTGGTGCGGGCCTTCGGAGGAGGTGGTGGCTCGGCCACGTTTACGTTGTAGCCGGAGCACGATAGAAATCTCCCCTTCTTGCCGAGCCGATACTCCAATCGTCGTTCGCATTTCGGGCACTTGTAGGGCGAAGGTTCGGCCGATGCTTTGACGTGTTCCTTCTCGATGGCCCCCGCGAGCTTGGGCCGAAGCTCGTCGTGAAACTCGTGGAGCATCGCCTGCCAGCCTTTTGAACCTTCGGCGACTTGGTCGAGTTCCCGCTCGATCTCGCGGGTGTAGCCAATCTCAATGAACTGATTCGAGAATCCGTCTTTGAGAAACTCGGTGACTGCTTCACCGATCGCCGTGGCATGAAACCGCCGCTCATGCTGCTCGACATAGCCGCGACTTTCGATCGTGTTGATGATGCTCGCGTACGTGGACGGGCGGCCGATGCCCTCTTCCTCGAGTTTTTTGACGAGCGAGGCCTCGCTAAACCGAGGCGGTGGCGCCTGGAATTTCTGGCGTGCGTCGATGTCGAAAGGGGCGAGCACCGCTCCCTCTGAAAAATCGGGCAACACTTGCTCGCCATCGTCCTTTGGAACACCGCTGATGGCATAAAAACCGTCGAACCGCAGGACGCGACCGTTGGCCTTGAACACGGCCCCGGTATCGCGGTCGGTCCGCCGCAACCGCACGGCCGTGGAATCCCACTCAGCATCCGTGGCCTGGCAGCCAACAAAACTCTGCCAGATCAGCCGGTAGAGACGGTATTGCTCCTCGGTCAGGGCCGAACGGATCGCGTCGGGCTCGCGGGCGGGATCGGTCGGTCGAATCGCCTCGTGGGCCTCTTGAGCCCCCTTGTTGCTGGTCGCGTAGAAGCGGGGCTTTTCGGGCACATACTTCTCGCCGTGCTTCTTCGTGAGGTAGTCGCGGGCCATTGAAATGGCCTCGCCCGAAAGGTTCGTCGAGTCGGTTCGCATGTAGGTGATGAGACCTACGCGGCCCTCCGACGGAAGATCGATGCCCTCATAGAGCTGCTGGGCCACCCGCATCGTGCGGTCGGTGCTCATCCCGAGCCGGCTGCTCGCCGCCTGTTGGAGCGTGCTCGTGATGAAGGGGGGATAGGGCCGCGACTTCGTTCGTGTGACCGCGATGTTCTCGACGGTGTAGCGGGCCGCGGGGCTTGGGCGGCCGGCGAGCTTCACGACGTTTTTGCCGCGGCCACGGCCATCGGGATTCGTCTCGCGACTGATCTCGATATCAATGAGGCCGGCCGCCTCGGCGGCAGTGACGGCATCGCTCGTGAGGTCGGCGTCAGACGTGTTCTCGGCTTCGAGGGAAAACGGCTTGCCCCCGATCTCGATGAGATTGCACGAGAGCGCCCGCTGCTCGGCAAGCCAGGCCATGCGGTCTCGCACCAGTGGGCCACGACCGCGTTCATCTCGTGTGGCCAGCAGGGCCATCCAGGCATCGTGGAGCCCCGTGGCTGCGGCCACGTCGAATGTCATGCAGCCCGAAATTTCCCACGATTCCGATGGCGTGAACGCCCGGATCTCCTGCTCCCGTTCGACTACGATCCGCAGCGCCACGCTCTGCACGCGGCCGGCCGAGAGACCGCCGGCGACCTTTTTCCAGAGCACCGGCGACACCTCGTAGCCGACGATCCGGTCCACGATTCGGCGCGCCTGCTGGGCCTCGACGCGGGGCATATTAATGCCCCGTGGCGACTGGAAGGCCCGCTGGACCTCGCTCTTCGTAATCGCGTCAAACGTCACCCGCTTGGCCACGGCCGGATCGACGTCAAGCACCTGAGTGAGATGCCAGGCGATGGCTTCGCCCTCGCGATCAAGGTCGGTCGCAAACCAGATGTCAGACGCTCCCTTGGCCAGCTTCCGCAGCTCGGTGACGGTTTTGAGTTTCTCCGAGGCGATTTCGTAGGTGGGCTCGAAATCGTGGTCGAGATCGACCCCAGGCACCGGCTGCTTCGATCCCTTCGGCGCCCGCTTGGGGAGGTCACGGATGTGGCCAATCGAGGCCTTCACCACGAAACCAGGACCGAGGTATTTCTCGATTGTCTTCGCCTTTGCGGGGCTTTCGACGATCACGAGCTGGTAGTCGCCTCGGGCCGCGGGAGACGTTCCCGAGGCCTTCGAGGTCGAGCCGCGGGATTTCCGTCCGGTGGTGCGGGTTTTCTTCGCCATGTGCGGATCGGAGGCTTTCGGGGCTCGGGGCGTACGGACATCGGGATTGGCGCCAGCAGGCCTGGCGCTACAATCGCGGCCTGACCTGGAGCAGACAGCGTTACCCTGCTTGCTTCAGACTTGTCAAGTGGCTGCGTTTACGCCGTTCCCCGAGCGGGAACGGCGTGTTTTTTCTTCCGTATCTCATTTGGGCGACACCATGGCCGGTTCTTTCCACCTTTTCCGCCGCTACCAGAAGACCGCCATCGTCGGCCTTGCCGTTATGGCGATGCTCGCCTTTTTCGTGCTTCCGCCGCTCCTCCAGATGGACGCCGGCAGCGCCGGGCCAGACAACGGGCTCGTGGTTCGCTGGGACGGCGGAGGCCTGCGGGAAAGCGACCTGGAGCGAGCGGTGAGGGTCCGCCGGGAAGTCAACCGATTTCTCATGGCCCTCCAGGCGGCCGCCACCGGGAACGATGATGTCGAGCCCCCGTTTCCGGGCGATGAGCTCTCGATCGTCAGCACGATGCTCTTTGCCCACGAGGCCAAGGCCAACGGGTTTGTCGTCAGCGATATGGTGATCAACGACTACCTCGGTCAGTGGACTGGCGACATGGTGCCGGCTGCTCAGATGGAAAACGTGATCAAGCAGATCAACGAACGGGCCGGCGTGACCGAGGCCGACATTTTCGATGCCCTTCGGACGGTGATTCTCGCCCAACGGCTCCAGGTGTTTTTCCTGCGGGGAACCGACTTTGCGGGTGCGCCTCCCGGCTGGCGGTGGGATGCGTTTCGGAAGCTCGAGCAAGGAGCCACGGTCGAGGTCGTTCCGGTCGTGGTGGAGTCGCTTTCCAGCGAGGTAGGCGAACCATCCACCGCGGCCCTCGAAAAGCTCTACAAGGAGTATGGCGATGAGCTGCCGCAGGCCCGCAGCACCACGCCGGGGTTCCGTGAGCCGGCCCGCGCCCGGTATGACGCGATCGTCGCCGCAGCGGATGTGTTTGTGGCGGAAGCCGAAAAGGCCGTCACGGATGAGGAGATCACAAAGTTCTATGACGAGAACAAGGAAGCGCTTTTCAAGAAGACGGCCGAGCCTCCTGCGGATGCGGCGGCCGAGCCGCCGGCTACGGGTGAGGCAGCCAAGCCGGATTCGGAGCCCGCCCCGAAACCTGAGCCAGCCGTGGATGCTCTGCCGACGGAGGAGCCCACGAGCGAGTCTGAGGCTGCTCCTGAAGACGGTGCCGGAATGCCGTCAAGCGTCATTCGAGCGGTGTCGTTCCGGCAGCAAGGCGACGATGAGATTGCTGAGGCGAAAGCCGCCACGGAACCTGTCGCGGCCCCCGCAGACGCCCCGGAAACCGACGCGGGAGCAAAGCCGGCCGACGAGAGTTCCCCCAAAGCATCGAAGGAGGAGCCCGCTGACGAGAAGCCCGCTGCCACGGACCCAGCCGAGTCCAAGCCAGCCAGCGAGAAGCCAGCCGAGGAAAGTGGCGGTGACAAACCAGTGGATGGCAAACCTGCCGAGGAAGGTACTGCCGAGAAGCCGGCCGATTTTGAGCCGCTCGAAAAGGTTCGAGACGACATTCGCAAGCGGCTTGCCCAGCAGGCGGCCGGCCAGAAACTTTCGGAGGCGTTTAGCTCGGTGGCAGCCAAGATCGCCGCCCACTCCGACGCGGTCGAGTTGGCCATCGGGCTGGGCGAGAAGGTGCCCCCGGCGCCCGACGTCTCAAAACTCGCAGCCGAGTATGGCCTCGAAGGGGTACGGTCAGACTTTATAACCCCGAGTGAGGCTGGCGCCGGAGGCGGTATTGGCGGGAGCTTCGACCTTGTGCGGTCTGCGCGGTTCGGGATGCAGCAGCTCCGTTGGATCGACATGGTGCTCTCACCAAGTGCTCCTCGTTTCCGACCAGTCGTCACTCGAGACATCACAGGCGTTCGATACCTGTCATGGAAGACGGAAGACCGGCCTCAAATCACGCCGGCATTTTCTGAGATCAGGCCCGAGGTGGAGCGGGTCTGGAAACTTCTCGAGGCCCGACCGCTCGCGCGAAAGAAGGCCGAGGAGGTCGCGGCGAGTGCCAAAAGCAAGACGCTGGCCGAGGCGATTGCTGGCGGCGAAGGGCTCGAGGCCACGACGGTCGGTCCGTTTACCTGGCTGACCAGGGGTACGGCTCCGTTTGGCTCAGGGCCCATGCTGTCAAACCCTGACGGCATCGAGATGGCGGGCGAGGCCTTCATGAGGGCGGTGTTCTCGCTCGAACCGGGCGGCACGGCCGTCGCGTTCAACGAGCCGGAAACCGTTTGCTATGCCGTCCGACTGGTGGCGTTTGAGCCCGACGACGAGACACTTCGGCAGCGGTTTCGTGACGTGGAGCTCGACCCACGCCGTCTCGAGACGCTGGCCGCGGTGGAGTCTCGCGACGCCTTCGCCCGCTGGATGGCCGACATCGAGAAGCGCCGTGGCGTCACCTGGGTGCGTCCACCGCGGGAGAGTGAATCGCGTTAGCGACGCGGCTTGAGGACGACGCAGCCCAAAGGCGGAAGCGTCACGGCGATCGAATGGCTTCGGCCGTGGTGTGACTCGGCCTTGGCCACAAGGGCCCCCGAGTTGCCGACGTTGCCACCGCCATACCAGGCGGAGTCGCTGTTGAAGACCTCGTCGTAGTCGCCCCCGCAGGGCACGCCCATTCGGTAGCCGTGGCGGGGAACGGGTGTGAAATTGCAGCACACCACCACGAAGTCATCGGGGTCGCGGGCCCGTCGGGCGAAGGCCAGCACGCTATCCTGCCAGTTGTGGCAGTCGATCCAGTCGAAGCCTCGGCTGTCGAAGTCGAGTTCGTGGAGGGCGGGCTCACGGCGAACGAGGTCGTTCAAATCCGCGACGGCCCGCGAAAGGCCGCGGTGGCTCTCCCACTCAAGGAGGTGCCACTGCAAGCTCTCATCAAAGTTCCATTCGTTCCATTGCCCGAACTCGCCTCCCATGAAAAGCACCTTCTTGCCTGGGTGGCACCACATGTAGGCAAAGAGGAGACGGAGGTTTGCAAACTTCTGCCAGAGGTCGCCTGGCATCTGGGTGAGGAGCGAGCCTTTGCCGTGAACCACCTCGTCGTGCGACAGCGGCAGGACGAAGTTTTCGTGAAAGGCATAAATGAGGCTGAAGGTGAGCTCGTCGTGGTGAAACTTGCGGTGGATCGGGTCGTGCCGCATGTATCGCAGTGTGTCGTTCATCCAGCCCATGTTCCACTTGAGCGTGAAGCCGAGGCCGCCGACATACGTTGGCCGCGACACTCCCGCCCAGGCAGTCGATTCCTCCGCGATCGTGATTGTGCCCGGATGGTGCTCGTGGGTTTGGATGTTGAACTGCTTCAGGAACTCGATCGCCTCGAGGTTTTCACGGCCGCCAAAGCAGTTGGGCGTCCATTCGCCGTCCTTGCGGCTGTAGTCGAGGTAGAGCATCGAGGCCACGGCATCCACCCGAAGGCCATCGATGTGGTAGCGGTCGAGCCAGAAGAGCGCCGACGAGATGAGATAGTTGGCCACTTCGTTGCGGCCATAGTTGAAGATCATCGTGCCCCAGTCGGGGTGTTCGCCCTTGCGGGGATCCTCATGCTCGTAGAGCGCCGTGCCGTCAAACTGCCGAAGGCCGTGGCCGTCTCGCGGGAAATGGGCCGGCACCCAGTCGATGAACACACCAACACCGGCGAGATGGAGCGCGTCGATAAGCGACATGAAGTCCTGCGGCGACCCGAATCGGCTTGTCGCGGCAAAGAGGCCGATCGTTTGGTAGCCCCAGCTCGCCGAAAGCGGATGCTCCGTCGGCGGAAGAAACTCGACGTGGGTAAACCCCATCTCGACGACATAGGGCACGAGCTCCCGTTCGAGGTCGGCGTAGGTGAGCCACCGGGTGGGCGAGTCTCCCGGTCGCCGCCAGCTTCCGAGATGAACCTCGTAGGCATTCATTGGGGCATCGAGCGCGTTCTTGGCCGCCCGCGTCGCCATCCAGTCGGCGTCTTTCCACTGGTAGGCCGTCAGGTCGGTCACGATCGACGCGGTGCGAGGGGGCACCTCAGCCCCAAAACCGTAGGGGTCAGTGCGGTCGGAGGCAGTGCCATGGCAGTGGACGCGGTACTTGTATGTCATGCCTGCGGAAAGTCCGGGCACGAAGAGCTCCCAGATGCCCGACGGAATCCGCTTGAGCATCCGGTGGCTGCCACTTTTCCATTGGTTGAAATCGCCCACGACCTCGACCAGGTCGGCGTTTGGCGCCCAGACGCTGAAGTTCACGCCCGAGGTGCCGTTGTGTGACTCGAGCTGTGCCCCGAGCTTCTCGTAGCTTTTCCAGTGGCGGCCTTCGCCAAGGAGGTACAGGTCATAGTCGGTGATCATGAAGGGCCTGTCGTGGGTGGTGGTCGGAGAACGGGACCGTACAATCGTGCCACATTGTGGGGCAGGACGCGATACGCGGGGCAGAAATCCCCCGGTCGGTGCCCTGTCGACGGTGACGGTGAGGAGGCCGTTCGACCATGCATGCGCCGTCACCGGCCGGTTCAAATCCTCCGACTGCCGCCGGGTATGACCGGTTTTCCCCAGTCGAGCGGGTCATTGATGTTCGGGGAACGGTGTATCGCTTCTGGTGCCCGCCCGATGTCGATGCGCTCATCGATGAGGAGGCCTTTGCCCACGACGAAAGGATTCCCTACTGGGCCAATGTCTGGGAATCGGCGATCGTCCTTGCCGAGGAGCTTGCCCTCATGGACGGGCATGGCCAGCGGCTGCTGGAGCTCGGCTGCGGTCTCGCGCTCCCTGCGATCGTGGCCGTTCGCCAAAATTTTGACGCGACGGCGAGCGACTACGAGGAGGCAGCGCTCGAGGGTGTTCGGTACAACGCCGATCGCAACGCCGCCGGGTCACTCCATGTGACACTTCTCGATTGGCGAAAGCCCCCCAACGACCTCGGGACATACGACGTCGTCGTGGCGGCAGACGTGCTCTACGAGAAGCACCACGCAATCGCGCTTGCGGGAATGATCGGGCGGACGCTTGCAGTTGGAGGCTCGGCCCTTGTGGCCGACCCAGGCCGGGCTCGCGCCGTCGAATTTGGGCCCGCTTGCCGTGGCGTGGGTCTCGCGGTGGAAAGACTGCCGGCCCGCCGGCCGCTGGGAGCGACTGACGGGCCGGCCATTGATATCTACCGTGTCACGCAGGGAGCCTGATAGCGCCTCGGGGGTTCGGTCTGGCTAGGCCACGAGTCGCATTTCGGGCACTTCGCCGGTGATCCCGATGATGAACTCCTCGAAAATCTTCACGTCGAGCGCTGATGCAGAATCGGCCTCGGGGTGGAACTGCACACCGATGACGGTCCAGTTTTCGACCGCGCTCTCGAACGCCTCGACAACCCCATCGGGGGCCCGAGCCGTGACGCGGAAGCTGTTGGCCAGGTCGTCGATGGCCATGTGGTGCATGCTGTTCACGCGAATCTCACCATCGCCGTAGACCCGCTCCATGACGGAGCCGCGCTCGACGAGCAGGGCATGACGATGGGCCAGGTCGGTCGGATCTTTGTGGGGGATCGCCTTGGGGAGATCTTCCGGAAGGTGGAGGAAGAGTGTGCCCCCCTCGGTGATGTTCAGGAGCTGCATTCCGCAGCCGATCCCGAGCACCGGCAAGTGGCGAGCACAGGCATGCTTGGCGAGCATGCGGTCGAAATCCTCACGGCGAGGTTCCATCGGGCGGACGGCCGGATGCGGCATGTAGCCGTCGCGGCGGGGGTCGAGGTCAGAACCGCCTACGAGCACGATGCCATCGAGCATGTCGAGCACGCGAACGACGTCCTCCTCGTCGGTCAGCGGAGGCAGGATCACGGGAATGCCACCCGACGCCAGGATCCCGTCGTAGTAGCCGGCTGCGATGAACGAGAGAGCGGCGTGCTCCTTGCGGCCAGAGCGATAGTCGGTGTTGATGCCAATCAGCGGCTTTGCAGCCATGGGGGTCCTCCGTGACAGAGAATCAAGCCGGCTCCCATCCATGGGTACCGGGCCGCGTGGTTGCGACGGCGGCGAGGATAGGCGTGACAAGTCCGATTGCAACGATTTTTCCGATTTTGTGGTGTGGATGGGCGGTGGCCACTATATGGTGTGCTAGCACCGCAAGTGCTAGCACGCGAGACACGCTGGCGGCCCGGTTCAGCGCCGCATGGAAACGCCTGCGATCGGGGGCGCTGTGGGGCTCGGGGTTGCCCATGCCACATCGCCGGACGTTTGCTACGGGCATCCATGCCCTTCGCTCACTCGATGTTTGCTGCGCTCTCGCCATCCTGGCTTCGCTTGCAAACAACGCCGGCTCTGTGGCACGTGCAACCCCTCGCTGGAACGCCGTTGATGGCGCCCCGGCTGCCACGGCGCACTACACACCGTAGCGCGTACGAGCACGGGAGCCCGGAGGTGCGACCGCCGGGCGGAGGCCCGGCAAGGCCGGCGGGAGCATGGATGCCCCGACGGCCGAAAAGCCAGTTTGCTGCGCTCTCGCCATCCTGGCTTCGCTTGCAAACAACGCCGGCTCTGTGGCACGTGCAACCCCTCGCGTGAAGCGTGATGAAGGACTCAATTCTACGGCCGCCAGGAGGCTGGGCCGCTGCCTACGCCCCGATCCAGGTCGCGTTCTTAAAGCTTCGCATCCAGGTTCGCTGTCGCTTCGCGAGCTGGTGGGTGCGGAGCTGTGTGCGTGCGATGGCCTCGGCGCGGTTGATGCGACCGGCGAGGAGGTCGATTGCCTCGGCGTATCCGGCAGCCTGGCGGGCGGTCGGGCCGATGCCGCCGGGGGAGGCGAGAGCGGCTTCGGTCTCTTCAAGGATGCCGCCTGTAAACATCGACTCGACGCGTCGGTTGATGCGATCTCGGAGCGTTTGCCGTGTGACATCGAGAATCATGAGTCGCTGCTCGAAGAGCGGACTGGGGGTCGCGGTGTGAGACGCCGAAAGCGGGCGGCCTGTGATCGTGGCGACTTCGAGCGATCGTACGATCCGCGTGGCGTCATGGGGATGGATGCGGGCTGCCGATGCGGGGTCGATCGTGGCCAAACGGGCATGGAGGTGCTCGGGGCCATCGGCGGCGACCTGGGCCATGAGCGCTGCGCGGACGACCGGGTCTGCGGCGGGGAGCTCGGCGAGTCCATCCCGCATGCCTCTGAGATAGAGCGGTGTTCCGCCGACAAACAGAATGGCACGGCCCCGCGAGCGGCAGTCTTCGACGGCCACGGCGGCGGCCTCGAGCCACGCTGCCACACTGAACGTTTTGGCCGGCGAAACGAGGTCGAGGCAGTGGTGGGGGACGGCGGCTCGATCGGCGTTCGACGGTTTTGCAGTGCCGATATCGAGGCCCCGGTATACGGCAATCGAGTCAACACTCACGATTTCCGCCCCGAGCCTTTGGGCCAGGGCGATGCCAAGGGCCGACTTGCCGGCGGCCGTCGGCCCGGTGAGAAACCAGCAGTCTTCCCCGAGAACGGGGCCGATGGGGCAGGGAGAGCCCGGGGGGCATGCTAGAGTTGAGCAGTTCGCCGCTGGCGGCCGGAGCGGATCCGGTGGCCCAGCGGTCGGCCCTGGCTCCGGAGTCGTTCGTGGCGGATTTCCAGACATCAAAGCGGTCAGCAGGCGATGTGCTCGAGGCGCTCGAGCAGGTGATTGTCGCGCGGAAGGGGGGCGACGGGAGTCGATCCTACACCGCCCGGCTACTCGCTGGCGGCGTCGAGGTAGCCGGGGCGAAGGTGACCGAAGAGGCCCGTGAGTTCGTGCAGGCCGCCGAGGCCGAGGCCGATGAGAGAGTCGTCTCTGAGGCAGCCGATCTCTTCTACCACGCGATGGTACTGCTGGCGTGTAGGGATGTCTCGCTTGACCAGGTCGCTGGCGAGCTATCCCGAAGGTTTGGCGTGTCGGGGCTTGCAGAGAAGGCGGCCAGGGCAAGCGGCGGAGGAAACGGATGACCGATCACGATGGCGAATGGCTCCTGCGGATTGGTGTACCGAGCAAGGGTCGGCTGGCCGAGCTTGCCGCGCAGCTCTTGGCTGACGCCGGTCTTTCGTTTCGACGGACGGATCGGAGCCTGTTCGCCCGCTGCAAAGACATGCCGGTCGAGATCACGTTCCTCCGCACCGACGACATCCCTGTTCTTGTGGCCGAGGGTGCGATAGGGCTAGGGATCACCGGGGCAGACCTCGTTGCCGAGAGTGGGGCCGAGGTGGTGCATCGGCTTGATCTGGGGGTCGGAAGTTGCCGGCTGGCCCTCTGTGTGCCCGACGACTCCCCCATCAGTGGCCCAGAAGGGCTGGCGGGGTGTCGCCTTGCCACGAGTTTTCCGAGGATCACGAGTGAGTGGCTCGCTGATCGCGGCGTGACCGACGCGCATTTCGTAACCCTCTCGGGAAGCGTTGAGGTCATGATCACGCTCGGCGTTGCCGACGCGATCGTCGACCTTGTCGAGACGGGAAGCACGCTGGCCGCCAACCGGCTTCGTGTGCTCGAAGAGATCGGTCGCTATGAGACGGTCCTGGTGCAGGACCCGAACCTGTCACATCCGGAACTGGCCGACCGTATCGTCCGACGGCTCGAAGGCATTGTTATTGCGCGCGGCTGGTCGCTCCTCGAATACAACGTGCCCCGGGCAAGGCTGGCCGAGGCCGAACGACTCACGCCCGGGTTCAAGTCGCCCACGGTCATGGGCCTCGAGGATCCTTCATGGTGCGCCATCCGGTCGATGGTACGGCGAGGTGATGTGCATGCTGTGATCGAGCGTCTCGAAGCGATCGGCGCCTCCGCCATCATCGAGACCAGGATCACGAACTGCCGACTGTGAAGCGGCACGGGGCGAGCCCTCGCGGATGACGTCGCGATGGGCGCACCGGCCGTGACGCATCACTTTCCGTACGTGATGCCTTTGCGGGCGGCCTGTTCGCGGACGGTGCTCGCCACCTCGCCATCAAAGGCGTCTCCCTCGCCTTCCTTAGCCAGTCTCTTTCGCTCAGCGACGATGTGGGCATTTCGCTCGGCGAGCAGCGTGTCGAGCTTCGCCTGAAGCTCTTTTCGCTTGGCCCGTTTGGCTTCAACAAAGGCCTCGCGGGCTTCAGGGGCGAGTGACCGGAGCTCCTCGGGGAGCTCTTCATCCTTCAGGTCGGCGAGCTTCGCCTCGTCGCGATCGATCGCGTCGATCAGTTCGCCGGTTCCTTGAACCGCTCTGCCAGTGGCGGCGTTGTATCGGAGGCGGTCGGCTGTCGCACTCGCCGGAGCAGCTTCGGAAGCTGCCTGCTTGGCTACCACCTCACGGCGTGCGTCCTCCTTCCCGTAACAGACCAGCGTTTCACCGATCGCGGAGTTGAGCACGGCGATCTCCTTGTCTTGCGGGGCGTCGATCCGCACCATGCCGCCGGTCTGCACGAGCGGGATATATTTTCCTTCACCGAGCTTGGCAATCTCTTTCCACACGCGGGCCGTGTCGTCCTGCTGGCCACACTGCACGGCGTTGATGACGAGGTCCCGCTTCATCGCGGCCTGGCAGACTTCGGGGTAACGGACGTCTTGGTCGTAGTCCATGTGGGGCGGTGCGTCGCCGACAAGAAAAATGATCTTGAGAACGTTGCGGTCGTCGCTCCAGGAAACCTTGGAGACCGCTTCATGGAGGGCCTGGTTGACCGACTCGGGCCCGTCACCGCCTCCTCCGGCGGAGAACTCCATGAGACGGGCATGGATTGTGTCGATGTCGGCGGTCAGATCGGTGACCTTCGTGATGTAGACATCGCCGCGGTCGCGGTAGCCCACGAGGGCGAGTTCGAGATCGGGTGTGGGCTTCGCCGCGATCATGTCGTTGGCAATGCTCCATATTTTTTCCTTCGCTCCGTCGATGAGGCCCGACATGGAGCCGGTCGTATCGAGGACGAAGCAGACCTGGATGCGTGGCTTCGTCGCGTCCTTCACGTCTTTGGGAGCCTCGCCGCGAACGGGAGATGCCACCATCGCGACCAGGCAACAGACGAATGAGAAAAAGGGTTTCATGGCACAGGGCTCCTCAGGAGAATTTCAGGCGAGTCACTCCACAACTTCGACAACCGTGTCGCCGACGAGGACGACAACGTTTCGGCCGAGGGCGAGCCATCGGGCCGCCGAAGGATCACGGTCGAGAAGCTTGAAATAGGCGTCGGAGTTGAACCGAACCTTCTCGCGGCGTGCCCCCGGATGCTCCTGCACGCGGGAGTCGATCCACTGGGACGCGTTGGCGTAGAACGTGCGGCTCGCGATGGTGCGAGTCTGTTGACCATCAACAACCCGCCGCACGGCGGCTGCTTCGCCAGCCTCCTCACCAGCCTGTCCTCGCCATGACTTCGCGTTCGCGATCGCGGGGGCGGCGACATTTTCGGCGTCGCGAAGGGCATCGAACGCGAGGGCATCGCCGACAGCACCTGAACCGCTCTGCTTCTCCCGGACTGCACCATACATCCGCGCCGCTTCGGCTCGAGCTGGCTGGTCTGCGTCGAATGATTGCAGCGTTCGATTATGGCCCGCCACGTTCCGCCGGCCCTCATCTTCGAGGATGAGCCATGACGTGTAGGGCGTCACGATCCCGTAGCGGCGAGCGAGCGTGGCTGCTTCGTCACGAAGCTCCTTGCTCTCGCCGTGGAGCCGAATCTGATCAAGCAGAAAGCCGACGCGGCGGGTGGCCCAAAGCCGTGGGAGAAACTCTCGGCGATCATCGGCATCCGAGAATGACTTGGTGATCGTGAACTTCCGCTGCTCGCCGGCGACCGTGCCGGTCAGCGTGATCGTGGCCCGCCCATCTCCCGAATAGCGCCCGAGGACGACGAGCTGCTCTCCCTTGAAGAGGTCGGGGAGCGGTGAGGGATGGAGCTTTGTGATCCGAACGGGCCCATCGGCGGTGATCTCGAGGTCAGCCAACACGGGGCTCGCGATCTTGCCGTAGAAGCTCGCCAGAGCAAGCTCGAGATCCTCGTCGGGAAGGACATACTCGCTCGCGGCTCGCGTCTTCTCGACGATCCGGTCCAGCAGGTGTGTATTGACATCGGTGCCCACGCCAAAACAGAAGACGCGCACGGCCTTCGTTCTGGTTGCATCCGTCACAAGGGTCACGAGCTTGTCGACATCCGTCGTGCCCACCGTGGGCAGGCCGTCAGTGAGAAACACAACGAAGCAGGGCCGCGTGGCGTCATGGTCGGCCGTGGCGAGCTTCAGACCCCGCGCCAAAGCATCCGCGATGGCCGTGCCCCCGATCGGCTTGAAGCTCTTTGTGAAGGCGATGGCCTTGTTTCGTGACGCCTCGTCCGCAGGCAGAAGCGTGTCGGAAAGTGTCTCGGCCTCGGTCGCAAATCGAACGACTCCAAAACGGTCGCGTTCGTCGAGGTTCCGGAGGCAAAACTCAAGCGCCCGGCGGGCCTGGCCGAGCTTGTCGCCATCGGCCATCGAGCCAGAGGTGTCAATCACAAAGACGATGTCTTTTGCCTGCGGCGAGGCATCGATCGCCGAGGGCGACGGTGCGGCGAACAGGGCAAAGGTGCCTTCATCGTCGCCACCTTCACGATGGCAGAGCATCCCCAGTCCGATGTCGTCAGTCGGCTCGACGCCGTAGACGACCTGAAAATCGGTGTCAGGCCGAACGTCTGTTGCCTCGAACCCAAGAACAGCTCTCGTGTCACCATCTCGCTTGATATCGACGTCGTGGCTGGGCGAGGTGATGGTCGTAAGGGGCTCTGACGTCTCGAGCTTCACGGTGACGCTCACCGAGTCGATAGGTTTGGCCGAAAACTTTTCGGTGTTCAAGGGATAGCGATACTCGACGAGCCCGCTATCCAGCCGAAGCAGTTGGGTGTATTTCAGCCGCACTCGCTTTTCCTTGTGGGCCTCGAGCGGGAAGATTCGCACCTTGAAGAGATCCTGGCCCACATACTCGAGAAGGGCCGGGTCTTTCATGCTGCGAACGATGTCTTCGTAGATCTTTCGGGCTTTCGTGGCATCGAGCAGCTCTGCCTCAGTGAGCTTCCCGTCGATGTCCATCGCGAAGGAATCGATCTTCGCGCCCTTGGGGACGGGAAAGAGATAGGTTCCCTCGAGCTGCTGGGCGTTCGGGTTGAAGAATGTCTGGTCGACTTCGGTCGTGGCCAGTTGGTCTTTGATGGAGACGGTCACGTGATGACGCCGCACCTCGAGCGGGGCGAAGGCGTAGGGAACATGCGGCTGCGGCCGCCAGCCCGGCGGGGGGCGGTCGATAACGATGAGCCCATCGGCCCTGGCGATCGTGGCCACGAGGCAAAGAAGCAATACGAGCAGGAGACCGCCGTGACGGGATGACATGGTTCATGGGCTCCGGATGAGACTGGGATACGAGACGCATTATCCACGACGGGGCCGCTTGCTTCGGTAACACGTCTGTCACTGAGACGACGGGTGAGCAGGGAAGTTCCCGATGGCGCCCGGGGCCCTTCTTTGCGGGCAAAACAAGCCTTGCCCGCAACGCCTGTGGCTGCGACCCTCTCAGCCCTCGTGGGTTTGGCCCGCGTGAACGACAGGTGTGTTGCTATGAGACGGCTGCGACGACTTCGGGCGGGAATACGTCTCGACCATGAGGTGCTCGAGATCGGGCCGTACCATGCGCCGATCGCGCCAAAGGCACTTGGCTATCAGACGACAACGCTGGATCTTGTGGATGCCAGTGAGCTTCGCCGTCGGGCTGCTGCCGACCCATCGATCGATGACGCTGGCCTCCAGGCGATCGAGGACGTCGATCTGGTCGGTTCGGCATGTGACGTGGCCGACCTCGTGCGAAAGCGTTTTGGGCCCGAAAAGCGCTTCGACTGGGTGCTCTCATCGCACACCATCGAGCACACGCCTGACCCGATCCGGTTCCTCGAGCAGTGTGCCGAGGTGCTCACCGTCGGAGGCATTCTCCGCATGGCCGTGCCCGACAAGCGAGGGTGTTTCGATCACTTTCGACCATCGAGCGATGTCAGCGAATGGGTGCAGGCCTACCGGGAACGCCGCACGCGGCCCACCGTCTACCAGGTGTTTCGCGAGGAGTGTTATCGAGCCGAGGTGACGAATCGTAGTGGCGAGCCGATCGTGTGGCGGCTGGGGGAAGTGCCCGCCCGAGATGCCAAGCCCGTGGAGCGCAGCCTCGAGGTTTTTCGGGCATGGTTCGGCCCAAACGGAGCCGAACCGGCAGACTATATCGACACCCACTGCTGGGCATTCACCCCCGAATCATTCGAGCTTCTGATTCGCGATACCATCGCGTTCGGTCTGGTGCCACTCGCCGTCGATCGTGTCTCACGCACGCACGGCCATGAGTTTTTTATCGACCTTCGTCGGACCGCGCCGACCGGCACGTTCGATGAGCGCGACTACTTCGAAGCCCGCCGCCGACTCCTCAGGCGCACGGTGTGGCACGACTCCATGGGGCTCTCCCTCGCCATGCCACTGGCTGTCATCCGTCGCACGATTCGCCGACTGGCTCGGCTCGTAAAGTCGGGGTTGCAACCGGCAGCGTGCCTGCGATAACGCGGCCACGACGCAGCGTGGTCACGACGACGGTACCAGGATCGATCGCGGCAGCATACGGATCCGTCACAGGAAGTGGCGATCGCAGCACGACAAGATCGGCCGGTCGCCCGGCATCGATGTGGCCGGCGCGGTCTTCGAGATCGAGCGCCCAGGCGGCGTGAACGGTCGCCATGCGAAGGGCTTCCGCTGGGCGAGCGAGCCCGGCATCCTCCAGCGTGCGACATTCGGCGAGCACCGACAGATCGGGATTGCTTGCCCGGCTGTCGGTGCCGATCGCCACGCGAATGCCAGCGGCGGCCAGGAGCGGAACGGGTGGGAGCCGTCCTGCGATCGCACGCGTCGTCCGCGGACAGACCGCGACGGCGAGGCGGTCACGGTGCCTCGCAAGCCTCGCAAGAGCCTCAGGATCTTGCTCGATGTGCGTGGCATGGACGACGATGCCGCGGTGAGCGCTCGCAAGCCGATCAATCCATTCGGCCGCGGGCACAAGCGACGGGGGATATCGCGAGTCCCAGGCTCCGAGGTCCTCGAGGAGTTGCCGAAAGGGACCGATGCACGAGTGCAAAAAGTCGGGCTCGGCGTCGCTTTCGAGGAGGTGCATCGCGACTGGAAGATGGCGGCGATGCGCCTGGTCGAGAAGCTGCCTGCCGAGTGACGCTGCCACGGAGTACGGGGCATGAGGTGACACCCCGCAGGCGATTCCGGCTGCCATGAATCGATCGAGCCTCGAGGCAACAGCCCGTGAGGCGGCCTCGCTCGTGGCGGGCCGGAGGCCAAGCCCTTCCTGATACACTCGCACCGCAGGCCCGGGGCCGGCATACGCGGCCGGGCACGCGAGTGTGGCAATGTCGCCGATCGTGGTCGCGCCGGCCGCCG
>JBGTGN010000096.1:0-4153 GCA_041746715.1 Pirellulales bacterium
CTGAGTCGAAATCGCCCCGCTACCGCTGCGGATAGTAGTGCGAGTAGTTCATGTAGGTGGAGGTGTGGCCCGTGGGGCGGATCGTGGGATCGAGCTGGCGGGATCGCGTGTCTCGCTGGATCTGCCCCACTTGGCCTTGAAGGCGGCCCACAGCCCGGCGCTGGGAAATTTGTTCAATCTGCTGTTGCTGCTGTTGCAACTGGGGCATGACGATCTGCTGATAAATGTTTTGCGATTGCAGTGGATTGTTCGAGAAGTTCGAAATCTGGTTGTAGGCGCTGATATTCGGTCGTCTGTAGATGTCCTCAAACGGCTTAGACCCTGTTCCCTGGGCTCGAGCCTCGCCTACTGCAAAGCCGCAGAGCACTACGCCGATAGCGATCATCCATCGTCCGAATCGAGTACCCATGATCGTTTCTCCTCTCGCGAACACTTCTGTCTAGTGTATCCCGCTCGCCCGCGGCTGTCTTGCAGTGGGCAAGCCCTCATGCCGGGCCTTACTCGGCCAGTTTTGGCATCTCCGCCTCATACCGCTCGACCACTACGTCCATCGCAGCCTTCACAGCGGCCTTCATGACAGGCTTGTCGGCAATCCAGGCGGCAAACTCCTCGCCATGGACGATATAGGTCTCCCGCAGGAAGTCTGGGGCTTCCGTCAGCAACCAGGCCCGGAAGAGCATCCAGCGGGGATCCTCGGGTCCGTAGACCTCGCGAGCCACCCAGCAGATTCCACCGCCGCCGAAGTTGGGGTTGAAGCCGAAGGGGAAGCGGTTGATCTGCTGAACGGTGCTCGAGCCGAGCAGGGCGAAGCCGAAGATCCGCTCGAAGGGAGCCGTGACCTTACCAATTACACTGTCGAAGGCAACCCACTGATCCTGGGCGATAAACACTCGATCGCCAGGCAGGATCTGATAATTCGTGGCCGTCGAGCCGCCCTTCATGATGGCGGTGATGTCTACTGGGAGCACCTGGTCGCAGCCCACGCCGGAAGGCGCCGGCCTCGCGATCCAGATGTCTTTGCTCGAGAGCCGGGAGATGCCGTTGATCTGGGAGATGGCATCGAGCACGGTCTCGTTGCCTGTCACCGGCAGCCGCACCACGTTATCACCGTAGCCAGCGCCTTCCGTAACAACGTAGTAGACCTTCGAGTTGTAGGAGAACACGTCTACGCTCACGAGCGGCGCGTCGAGGAATTCCGAAAGGTGCTTCTCGATCGAGACCTTTGCCTCTTCGAGCGTCAGCCCGGTCACATACACGCTGCCATACGTGCCCAGATTGATCGTGCCGTCGGGGCCCACAAGGTGTTCGCCGGCGATCTGCTGCTGGCCAGCGGCCTGGGCGAGCGTGAGCGACACCTGCGGTTCACGAAGCACTCGCTTCAGATGGCGAAATACGGAGTCTTGCGCCTCTTCGAGCGACTGCCCGCCCACCATCACCTTGCCGTAGGACGGCCCGAGGTCGAGCATGCCACCCGGCTCCACCACATAGAGGCCGTTGATGGGCTGCTCGAGAAGCGTGCCTTCCACGATCACCTGGAGCGCGTCAAACGACTGAATCCGAAACGGTGGCTTGGGCACCACGCGGAGCGCGTCCACCAGGAGGATATCCGGCGGCTCGATCACATACGCTGGCAGCGTAACCTTCGCGAGCTCCTTGGCCGGCATGCGACTCGGGTCAATCGGCATTTTCTGGGCGTCGAGCATCACCTGGTCCGTGGTTGCCCGCTGCGGGCGGCCAAATGTCTGGCAACCCGTCGCGGCCGCGAAGCAGCCGGCCAGGGCGAGGAGAACAGCGAGCCGGTGGCCGTCGGCCACGGAGGGGGTCGCCCTCATCTCGCCGCAGGTGTGCCGTCCTGGTCCGCTGGTCATCATCTACTCCTTGCAATCGGTAGAGTCGCTGCGATCGGTCTCATCGACAGGATCGGACGGCAGACTTTGCCCTTCTTTCCGTGCGGAAGTTGAGGGGGGTGTGAGAATCTGGCGAGACTTCGACGCCCCGCGGGACGGCGCCGAAAATGCACCGTAAACTTGCGTTCTGAGCAGAATTCCGATCGACCGGGGCATGCGTAGGCATGACACCCACGGGAACGGAGTTTGCGCAGTCATCTCGATGCACCACTCTCCATCCTTCCGCCCATGCCCATCCTTCCTCAGCAGCGGGATCTTTTCCCGGATGACCTGCTCGATGGTGGCGAGGCCGACCCGCTGGCGAAGGGGGCGGCAGCAGAGGGCGCCCGCTGGCTCGCCTTCTACACCCTCGCCCGCCGCGAGAAGGATCTCATGCGGAAGCTCCAGGCAGCAGCGGTGCCGTTTTACTCGCCGCTCGTCAAGCGTCGGCTCCACACCGTCGGTGGCCGTGTGCGCCATTCGTTTGTCCCGCTCTTCGCAGGCTATGTATTCGCCCCGGTCGACGACGAGCAGCGGCGGGAGGTTCTTGGCACCAACACTGTCGCCCGCTGGATTTCGGTGGGCGACGAGCGAATGCTTGTCAACGACCTTCGGGCGATCAAGCGGCTCATTGACAGCGAGCGGCCGCTCACCCCGGAGGCGAGGCTCGAGCCTGGTCAAGCGGTGCGGGTCAAGAGCGGCCCGCTTCGAGGCGTGGAGGGATTCGTGATCAAGCGACGTGGCAGCGAGCGTCTGGTCGTCGCCGTGCGGCTCTTGAACCAGGGTGTCTCGATCGAATTGGAAGACGTGGATCTCGAGCGGATGTAAGACTGGCTAAAGTCACCCAGGCACTACCTGCATGATCTCCCATACGACTCGCCGCGTCCTCAAAAAGCTGTCTGCATGGCTCGGGGCTCGACTGCCCACTCGCGAAGCGGTCGTCGTCAGTGCGCTGCTGGTCGTGATCTTCGAGTTCACCTACCTCGCCGCGTTCTATATCCGCGGTGAGCTTCTCTTTCGGCCATCGGATGCAGCCACGATCGTGCGAACGATCGGTGTTGTGCTCGCCATCAAGCTGGCGGTCTTCTACGGCCGCGGCGCCTGCCACCGGCCGTGGCGGGCAGCCCGTTTCAAGGATCTCAACAGCCTCCTTCGCACGTCCACCGTCGCGCTTCTGCTCGTCGTGGCGTTCAATTATTTCGGCTACCTCCTTCCAGCCTGGCCGCAGATTCCCAGGTCGGTGCTCCTTCTCGACTGGGCATTCACAATCCTGGCCGTTGGTGGCATGCAAGCTATCGCCCGCAGCATCCACGAGGAGCTCATGCCCGCCACACTCATGGGCAACGAGCGAACGGTGCTCGTCATCGATGCCTCGGAGGCCGGTCGCCAGCTCGCCCTCGACCTCGGCCAGATGCGAAGCCGGCGATACTTTGTCGCCGGCCTCCTCGACGACGACGTCGAGCACTACGGCGCGACTGTGGGCCGGGCCCGTGTGCTTGGTCCCGTTGCCATGGCACCGGCATGTGCCGAGCGGCTGCGTGTGGCGGAGATCGTCATTCGCGAGGGAGCCATTTTTGGGGCGCGGCTTCGGGCTTTGTGCGACGCCTGCGGCGAGCTCGGTGTGCGGGTGAGTATCGCCGAAAATGTGGCTGCCCCGCTTGTGTTTGGCGGCCCTGCTCCCCGGCGAGTGAAGCCGATCCATATTCGCGGCGTCGAGCTCCGTGACTTGCTATCCAGGCCGCAGGCGAATCTGGCCGACCACGACGCCTATGTCTTTCCATTTCTCTCCGGCAAGACGGTGCTCATCACCGGTGCCGGTGGATCCATCGGCAGCGAGATCTGCCGGCAGGTGCTCCGGTTCGAGCCGGCTAAGATCATCCTCGTGGAGCGGTCGGAGTATCCGCTCTTCAGTATCCATCGGGACCTCGCGGGGCGTCGCGAGGCCGTCGATGTCGAGCTCCATGCCGTCCTCTGTGATATCACCAACGTCGATCGCGCCGACCGGCTTCTCGCCGAACACAAGCCGCAGGTGATCATTCATGCGGCGGCCTTCAAGCATGTTCCGCTCATGGAGGCCCATCCGGTCGAGGCGATTGAGAACAACGCGCTGGCCACAGCCACGCTTTCGGAGCTGGCCGATGCCCACTCGGTCGAGACGTTCGTCGCGCTCTCAACCGACAAGGCCGTTCACCCGTCGAGCATCATGGGCGCCTCGAAGCTCGTGGCCGAGCGGTTTCTCCAGGCCTTCGGCGAAACCTCGAAGACAC
>JBGTGN010000097.1:0-2461 GCA_041746715.1 Pirellulales bacterium
TAGTCAAGAACGAGTAATCGATGGAGGGCCCTCGCGCATGACGACTGTTAGCATGTATATTGCGGTGCTTTCTAGGAAACCCCTGGTTCCATTCAAGCGACTACGCTGTGCTTTAAATCGGCAAAAGGACAGTAATCGGACAGGCGATGGCACTCGGGAACGATCGGCTGCCTGCAGGCACCGGAAGTCGCCGATCGGGCAAGTAGCCGCGATAGTCGCCCTTTTGGCATCGCTTGTGATTGGACGAACCCACTCGCAGGATACGATAAACCTTATTGCGAAGTCCGAGCTTGCAGAGGAGGGGAACATCCGGCAAATCGTCGGCCTGAGAGGAGAGCGAGCGCTCCTGGTAAACGACAGCAGGATTCAACTATGGTCCTTTCGCGAGCTAGGAAACCCAGAACTGCTTTCGTCCGTCGAGAATGGGCGGGCCTTTTGGGAACTTACGTATTGCCCTTCGCGGCAACTGTTTGTCCACGCAAACTCCACAAACAACAGCGGCTTTTTTCTTTATGCATTACACGCTGCTGGCGAAGTTGAACGAGTACACGCTTTCGAGTTTCAGCCGAGGATTCGTGATGGAAGAACGTTGGCGTTTGCATTTTCAAACGGCGGATCGTTGTTGGCCTGCGCAAACTTCGGCGAAAGGCAAGACCGCCCTGTCGGCATCAAGATCTGGGATACGATGAACCGTAAGCATGTGACCGTGATTCCCTATCAAGACGACGCTCAGGTAGTGCACTTTTTAGGCGACCGCTTTCTGCTTGTGATATCAATGGGCGGGGAAGGGAAGGTCTGGGATTTGGCCGAAGAGCCGGCTCGGGTCACTGAGAGGTTTCGCGTGCCGTTGCAGCCAACACTTTCCAGAGGATTTGGTGATGTTCATAACGATCCGAATGGCAAGCTAACGCTGGTGTATCGTACGCCAGCAGTCAAGCTTGGCCTCGCAAGGATTCGTGAGAGCCAGCTCGGAGTTTCTGAAATATCCAGCGGCGACCGATTCGAGGTCCGCCATCGTGCCATTAACATGGGAAAGCACCATTGGTTTTGTGCCTATAAGCTCTGGCACGATGGACGCCATATTATAACTGGAGACGCTGATGGAAATTTGCGGGTGTTCAGTGTTGAGAATGAAAATGCGACGCAGATCTTCCATCGTAAACTCCACGACTTGCGCGCTATCCGCAGTATCGAGGACGTGGCTGAAGATGCCTTTGCGGTAGGAGGCGTGGGCAACTATCTGTATGTGTTCGGTTTCATGGCAGATTAGCCCTCAATCAAGCGAAGTATACGGTCTGCTGACGGTGTTTTCGTGACCTCGTGTCGGCGCATGCTTTCGCCCTCGGCGCCTCGCGGACGATCTTTCTGGTTCGTGTTGTGATTCGCTTCATCTCGATCTTGGTTGCACATCGGTGAGCGCCCACCACCCCCATATGCTTCGCGGAGCGATTTTCGCCTTCGGGGGCCCGGTCAGCGCTTTGCGGCAGCCCGCCGCTTGGCTCGCTTGGTCATCTTGGCGTCGGCCCGCGCCAATCGCTCCTCGACGCGGTACTGGCGGATGGCTTCGGGATGCGATTGCTTCCAGACGTCGGGCCGCATCGCGGCGTAGTCAGTGTCACCAGCCAACAGCCGATCGAGCACATCCTTGAGGTAGGCGAACACATCGAGGTCGTTGCGGATCGCGCTGCTCACGAGCGTCATGAGATCGGCGGCGCGATAGCCGGCCTTGACGCTTCCGATGAACAGCCAGTTCTTGCGGCCGAGCGCCACCTGCTTCATGAGCTGTTCGGTATCGTTGTTGTCGATCGGCATGAGACCGTCGTCGAGATACACCATGAGGTGCTCAAACTGATTCCGAATGTAGGTGATCGCCTTGCCGAATGCCTCCCTCGGCATCACTCCAGCAACAGCATCGCTTGCCAAGTAGGCTCGCATCGGTTCCCATACAGGCTTGGCCTCAGCCTGCCTGAGGGCACGCCGCTCGTCTGTCGCCATGAGCTTCGCACGGTCTTCGATATCGTAGAGCTCGCAGAACATGGCCAGCAGCACGGCTGCATGCACCGAAAGCGAAAGAAAAGGACATGCATCATTGTGGTGGGAGGTGGCGTTTTCGGCCGGAAAACACGATTCTGGTAAAAAGGAAAAGAAAAGGACAGGGTGCGTCGGCATAAGCCGGAGGAAGGTAGCGAATGAAAGAGTCGTACAAGGTAAGGCTTAGCCAGCCGCCTTGGCCTCGAGTGATGCGTTCAGCCAGGCAACTGGCTGGGCGAAGCGTTCACAGAGGTACAGCCGGGCAGTGTATTGAACTCCGAAAACATTCCTTTGCGGAGGCCGACCCCATCCTGTCGCGGGGAAGGCAACAGTGATGTCGAACGCTCATGGCAAGTCCGACATGACCCCCACGGAGTCGAAGACCACAGGCACGGCTGGAAACTTTCCTCACGGAAGCCGAGAGACCCCG
>JBGTGN010000098.1:0-1598 GCA_041746715.1 Pirellulales bacterium
AGACGGCACGACCGGAGCCTCCGGTCTGTTCTCAAAGCTCCGCACGCGCTTCCGGCGACGGCGTGAGCATGTAAATGGCCAACACCATGACGGCGACTATCGCCAGCCACCCGATGAACATCCAGCCGATGCCGTAGCGACCCTTGAGCACTTCGTTTCCCGGGGAAAGCGCCGGCCCCCGGGCCGTGTGGGGGCACATTGCCGGTGGCCGGCTAGGTACGGGCAAAGGGGCACCTCGCCCGATGGGCAGAAAGGGATGGCAAAACTGCTTACCCTGCCGCCACGCAAGCGGCGACCTAAGTTAAGCACTTTGTAGGGTCGTGAGCGAGTCTGGAACATCGGGAAAACAACGGGCTGTTTGGCCTGCTGCCGGCTTCGTGGACACCGAGATAGGGTGTTTGACGGAACTGGAGAGTGGGAATGCGACGAAGAAAGTTCAGCCGCGAGTTCAAGCTTGAGGCAGTGAGGCTGGTGAAGGATCGGGGCGTTGCAGTGGCCCAGGCTGCCCGCGACCTCGATGTCCACGAGAACGTGTTGCGCAAATGGGTGCGCGAGTTGTCGGCCGATCCGCAGCATGCCTTTCCCGGCCATGGGCAGATGAAGCCGGAGCAGCTTGAGATCGATCGGCTGCGCAAGGAAGTGGCGAAGCTGAAGGCGGAGCGCGACATCCTAAAAAAGGCCGCAGCCTACTTCGCGAGGGAAGCGATATGAGGTTCGCTTTCATCGCGAGGCACCGTTCGATCTGGCCGGTGGCATGGCTGTGCAGTGCGCTGGATGTATCTCGGTCGGGCTTCCATGCCTGGCTCAACCGTCGCCCCAGCGCTCGCGCTCGACAGGACGAAGTGCTGGTGACGAAGATCGATCGCAGCTTCAAGAGCAGCGACCGCACCTATGGCGCTCGCCGCGTCTGGCACGACGTTTTGGCTGAAGGCTTCTCCTGCGGCCTTCACCGTGTCGAGAGGCTCATGCGGGAGAACGGGCTGCGTGCCCGGCCGCGGCGTCGTGGGCTGCCGAAGGATACCGGAGAGCGAGCCGCAGTGTCGGACAACCTCCTCGACCGTGCTTTCGAGGCAGCGGCCCCGAACCAGAAGTGGGTCGCCGACTTCACCTACATCTGGACCGCCGAAGGTTGGCTCTACGTTGCCACCGTCGTCGACCTGTTCTCCCGGCGTGTCGTCGGCTGGGCGATGAAGGCCGAGATGACAGCTCAGCTCGTCACCGATGCCCTCATCATGGCGATCTGGCGCCGCGGCAAGCCCGACAGCCTGCTCCATCATTCGGACCAAGGATCGCAATATACGAGCGAGCAGTTCCAGCGCCTGATGGCCGACCACGGCATCACCTGCTCGATGAGCCGGTCGGGCAACGTCTGGGACAATGCCGCGATGGAGAGCTTCTTCTCGTCGCTGAAAACCGAGCGGACAGCTCGCAAGGTCTACAGGACGAGGGATGACGCCAGGGCGGACGTGTTCGACTACATCGAGCGCTTCTACAACCCTCGGCGACGGCACTCGACGCTGGGCTATCTGAGCCCCGTCGAGTTCGAGGAGCAAGCTATGCTAGCTTAACTGCGTGTCCGAAAAACCGGTAGCATGCCA
>JBGTGN010000099.1:0-1631 GCA_041746715.1 Pirellulales bacterium
GCCGCCGCCAGCGCCACCTTCGCCTTGAATACCGCCCCAAATACTCGTCGCTTCCCAGCCATCATCCTGCTCCTGATAGGGTGCCTCCCGCCAGGGAAACTACACCTTATCAAGGCGCCCGAAATCCGGGGTCCACCTCAGACCTCAAGTGGCGCAGCCTTGTCTCCGGAGCGGACTTCGCTTCGCTCTTCAGATTCTCGGATTTCAAGTGGTGACGGCACGTGACGCTCTCCTCACCCGATCCGCCTTGCAACGTCCGTTGCGATCTTCAACTTCCGGTCCGCATAGATTTCCGTCGTGCGGATGTTCGCGTGGCCCAGCACCGCGCCGGCCGCCTCGATTCCGAAAGCTTCCTTGACCTCCCCTGCCCTCAGGTGGCGGAGCTGGTTCGGCGCCCAATCGGGAAGCTTGTCCGCGATGCCTTGTGCCTCTCGCTGCTTGTTCGCAGCGGCCACCGCTCGAGCGATCGCACGGCGATATGAGGCCGTGGTGTACCGCTCGCCTGGTCGGCGACGGCCCTTGCTGCGGTTTTGCCCCCGATGCTCGAGCACCGCCTCGCGCGGGTTGAAACAGTAGGACGATGGAGCCCGCAGGAGGTAGGGCAGGAGCACCTTTTGAGCCTCGGCGCCGATCACGATATGCCGCGCGTCGGGCGCCTCACGCCATGACAGCTTGTGACGTGGTGGCGTGAAAACCCAAACGTCTTTCGAGCGGTCTATGTCCTCAGGCCGGATGATGCAGACCTCCCCCGGCCGGGCTCCCGTCCACCGCTGGAACCACACCATGTCGGCGACGATCTTGGGCAGTTGCGGCATCGTGGCTTGCACGACCTCCTCAGGCACCTCATCGACCGGTGGCACCTCCGGTGCATCGGTCCTGCCCTTTTGGAGCGGAGCCACCGCCTCGAGGGCTTTCCAGGTGTCGGCGGGAACCAGCTCCTCCGCGACGGCCCACTTGAACATCCGGCGAACCGTCTTCACGACGCGGTTGCATGTCACCCGGGGTCGGCCTTCGCGGATGAGGGCATCCCTCACGGTCATCATCGACCGAGGCCCGAACATTGCCGCGGGCATTTCGGCGAACGGGAACAATGACCTCAGGGCCATCATGACGCCATCAACGCTGGAAGTCGTCTTGCCTTCGGCCGTGCGGTAATACCGCTGGCAATGGTCGATGTAGCGAATGCCCAGCTCCGCCAGTGTGATGCCGCTCGAGGCGTGTTCCGCAGGAGCCGGCTGGAGCGTGTCGGCCACCGGCTTCGCCGCGGGCACCTCGAGCACGCCCGACAGGAACTCATTCCAGAGCCGCGCGGCCCGTGCCGTCTGCTCTGCGGTCACCTTGCCGTCGGGCGACTTGCCGAGCCAGTAGGCGCGGCCACCGATGCGGACGCGTGCATTCATCGACGGCTTCACGACCGTCACCTTCGGCATCGTGCCGAGCTTCCTTCGACCCATGTGGATACCCTCCTGCGAGACGAAAACGGCTATAGCCGAATGCCATGAAGTTAAGGCGCAACGGCTTTGCCGACCAGGGTTTGCGTCAAGACTGACCGTGGTTTCGTCATGAGTGGGTAGGCCTTGGGCCTTCGTTTGCGGACACGCGGACAGTGCCTGCCACGGCGTCTTGGCTCG
>JBGTGN010000100.1:0-9437 GCA_041746715.1 Pirellulales bacterium
CGAGCCAAGACGCCGTGGCAGGCACTGTCCGCGTGTCCGCAAACGAAGGCCCAAGGCCTACCCACTCATGACGAAACCACGGTCAGTCTTGACGCAAACCCTGGTCGGCAAAGCCGTTGCGCCTTAACTTCATGGCATTCCGGTCAGGGTGCTTTTCAGCCAGGTTCTTCCGCTCGGCAAGATCGGTCGCCAGGTCGTAAAGCTGGACGTTGGGGCCGTCTTTGCTCACGTCGCTCCCTCGAGAAAAACCCCCGGCTTCCTTCCCCAGGATGAGCTTCCACTGGCCATCGCGGATCGACGCCAGGCCGCTCAACGCACAACTCACTGCATGCTGCCGGACGGGGTCGGTGCTGCCACGGAAGAGCGGCATGAGACTCACGCTGTCGTCGCCGGCATCGGCCGGGAGATCGGCCCCGAGCACATCGGCAATCGTGGCCATGAGATCGGCCTGGTGCACGAGCGCGTCGCAGACACTGCCAGGCTTCGTGACCCTGGGATAGCGAACGATGAACGCCACACGGTGTCCACCCTCCCAGGCATCGCCCTTGTAGCCACGAAGTGGACCGCTCGGAAAGTGGCCACGTGCTTCGAGGTCTTTTGCCCCGACGTAGGGCGCGAACCCGTTGTCGTTCGTGAACACGACGAGCGTGGTGTCGGCCACGCCTGCTCGCTTGACCGCTGCTAGCACATCACCGACAACCGCGTCGGTCTCCATGATGAGATCGGCGCAGGCGTTGTTGAGGCCGCTGGCCCCACGCCAGGGTTCATTCACCGCCAGTGGCGTGTGGGGCGATGTGAGCGAAAGGTACACGAGAAACGGCGTCTTCTGGGTGGCGGCATCCCCGATGTATGCCACGGCACGATCCCGCAGCGCCGGCAGCACTTTCTCGAGACTCCAGCCTTCGAGCGCCGGCCCTTGCCGGCTGGCACGATTATTTTTGAAGTCATCCGGTGGCAGGAGCGTGGTGGGAATGCCGACGGTGCGATCATTCTCAATGAAGCAGTACGGGGGCCAGTTAGGCACGTCGGTCCCGAAGTATGAGTCAAAGCCGCACGCGGTTGGGCCGCCGCCGATTGGTTTTGAAAAAACACGTTGCCACGCCGCGCGGTGGGCGTCGGTCATGGCGTTGGGGCCACGTCGTGGCTTTCCCTGGTCGACGTCCGTGAGGAGCTTGCGATCAGCCGCGTCCGCAGGCCAGTCCCATCCGAGATGCCACTTGCCAATGGCCGCAGTGCGGTAACCCTGCGCCTTCGCGACATCACCGATCGTGAGCCGGTCGGCGTCGATGAGCGGCTCTTCCCAGAGGCCGACGATTCCCTGTTTCAGGCGAGTTCGCCAGTGGTATTGCCCGGTGAGGAGCGTGTAGCGCGAGGGCGAACAGACGCCCGATGACGAGTGGGCATCGGTGAACCGCATCCCCTCGGCCGCGAGCCGATCGATATGAGGCGTCGGAATCTTGCCGCGGTCGGGGTTGTAGCACTGCACATCGCCGTACCCGAGGTCGTCGGCATAGATCACCAGGATATTGGGCCGCTCGGCAGCCTGCACAGCCGTGCCCGCGAAGAAGCCAAGCGCCGCGAAGGTGGCGAGGGCCTGCAAAATGCGTGTCAAACGCATGGAACATCTCCCGAAAAAGTGAGGCCACGACACCAGCTCTGTTGTACGCCATCGGCGACGGTGTCGCGCCAGAAGTGATCTGACGTGCTCCAGAAAAATGTTGCGGTCCCTCGTGTGCAAGTGGTTACGATGACGCCATGAGTCCACTCGTCAATCCTGCTGCTCTCTTTCGATTTCGAGTGGCCTGCCCACGTCGCCAAGAGCTCTGGCCGCCGGCGTCATGGGGAATTGACGAGGCGTGTCGGTTGCCGTCGCTCGCGAGCCTCGCCGGCGCGCCCGAGGTGCTCGAGCTTTTTGCTGCCTGGAATGACGACGGACTTGCGTTTCGCGGGATCGCCCGAGGAGTGGGCAACAAACGGTGGTGTCATCCGACGAAGCCCGAAGACAGCGACGGGCTTCATCTCTGGATTGCCACGCGGCCAACCGGTGACAGCCATCGCGCGGGAAGGTTTTGCCGCCGCTTCGCGATCCTCCCAACGGGTGGCGGCCTCCGCGCCGACAAGCCTGTAATCGTGCCGGCGGTGATTCCGCGGACGAGCGAAATTCCGGCCGAGATTCCAGAAGGCTCAACAACAGTCGAAGCCACGCTCTCGGCCGACGGCTGGGAGGTGCGAGCCCTCATCACGGCTGCGGCGCTGCCGGGCTGGGAGCCAGCTGAGATTTCGAGGCTCGGTTTTTTTGCAGCGATCGTCGATCGCCGGCTCGGGCAGGTGCCCTGCTATTCGCCGCCGGAGTTTCCCTGGGAGAGTGACCCGACGACATGGGCCGAGCTCGAGCTCGTGTGATTTCACTCGCGATGCGACGGGGCCAGGCCGCTGCGCCGCTGAATGCTGTGACACTCCACTCCCAGCCGTGAGCCATGGTGCTACGAGAGAACATCTCCATTTTCGCCCCTGCGCTCCGCCGTCTCAAGCGCGGGGCGTGGCCGATGCTCGTTGCGCTTGCAATTGCGGAGGTTGTCGCGGGCGTGGTACTCGCACCACTGGGTGCGGCTGCGGTCAATTGGCTCATTCGCCGCAGCGGCTGCTACGCGATCGCCAATGATGACCTCGTGGCCTTTGCGCTCTCGCCTCTGGGCATCACGACGTTCTTGGTTGTTGCCACCGTCGGTCTCACGGTCACCGGGCTTGGGCGTGCGGCGGCGCTGCTGGCGCTCGAGGTCAGTGATACCGGCCAACGTGTGTCGGGGGTGATCGGATTCACCCGCGCACTGGCATGCCTCCCGAAGATCGTTGAACTGGCTGCCCGACAGACCTGCCTTCTGGCACTGATTGGGGCTCCCTTTCTTGCGGTCCTCGGGCTGATTGCATGGCTGACGCTCAAAGGCGTTGACATGTATTGGGTCGTCACGGTGCGTCCAACCCGATTCTGGGTGGCCGTGGCGTTTGCCCTGCCTCCGTTGCTGTGCGGTGGGTGGCTCGTGGGCCGGCAGGCCCTTCGGTGGTCCATCGCATTGCCACTGTGTGTGCTGTGTGGTCGGTCTGCTCGGGCGGCCCTGAGCGAGAGCGCGGCGCTGCTGCACGGCCGGCTTCAATGGGTTGCGGGTGTGCGATTGACCTGGCTGGCACTGACCACCGCAGTCGGCGTGGGGTCGATCACACTCGTGCAAGCGGCGGCTGTGCGGATCCTTCAGCGCGATCTGGGCGGACTGGCGATCACCGCGGCGGCTGCCGGTGTTGTGTTGCTGGCGTACGCCGGCGTGGGGTTCGTGATCTCGCTGATCGCCCTGCTGGGGGATGTGACGGCGGTGCACGCGGCGTGGATGACGTTTTCGCCCCGGGGGCGAGAAGCGAGGGGAGCCGTCGAGTTCTCGCAGTCGGCTCGCAACTCGACGCTGGCACGCCTGACCCTGCTCGTGGTGTTGGGAGTGGGCAGCGTGGGAGCTGCGCTTGCCGCGGTGCGACTGCTCGAATCGGTGCACATCCCAGTTGCGATTGAGGTGACCGCCCACCGGGGCGCGGCCCGCGAAGCTCCGGAAAACACGCTCGCGGCGATCGACGCGGCGATCGCGCTGGGTGTCGACCGTGTGGAGTTCGACGTGATGCAGACGGCCGACGGGGCGCTGGTCCTCTTTCACGACACAGACCTGCGCCGCATCGTGGGCGACCCCAGGCGCATCGCGAACATGACGCTCGATGAGCTCCGCGACATCGACGTCGGCTCGTGGTTTGGAACAGGCTTCGCAGGCGAGCGCATCCCCACGCTCGACGAGGCGATCGAGAGAGCGCACGGGCGGGTGCGGATCAACGCGGAGCTCAAGGCGATCGGAGACGATGAGGAGCTGGCCCGGCGTGTCGCTGCCGTCTTCGAAACGCACGGCAGCCTGGAAAGCGAGGGAGCGATCATCACGTCGCTCTCGACCAGAACCCTGGCCGCGATTCGCCGCAAGGCCCCGGGAGCGAGGATCGGGCTGATCGTGACGGTGTCGATGGGCAACCTCCGAAAGCTTGATGTGGACCTGCTGGTGGTCGAGTCTGGCATTGCCACTGACCGCTTCATCCAGCTCGCCAGGCGGGCCGGTCTCCCTGTTCAGGTGTGGGGCGTGACCAATCTCGACCAGTTCGTACGCCTGACACTCCAGGGCGTGGAGGGTGTGATTTCGTCCGACCCAGGGGCACTCCTGGCTCGAAGGGAGGAACTGATGAAGCTCACCGAAGCCGAACGGCTCCTGCTGGTGTTCAGGATGCGGGTGCTCGGCCAATAGGCTGTCGCGAACGTCCCGTCGGCCGTGCTAGTCGTCGTCGAGCCGCTCGATGGTGACGGTCGCCGGGGGAAGGCTCTCCAAGAATGTGCGGCCGTAGGGCTTGGTGAGCATGCGTGGATCGAGGATGACCACGGTGCCCGTGTCGTTGGCCGTGCGGATGAGCCGGCCAAAGCCCTGCTTGAGTTTGAGCACCGCCTCGGGAAGCTGATACTCGAGAAACGCATTGCCGCCAGCCTTGGTGATCGCCTCGATCCGGGCAGCCGTGAGCGGGCGGTCGGGTACGGCGAAGGGCAGCCGCGTGATGATCACCGTCACGAGCTGGTCGCCTGGCAGATCGATCCCCTGCCAGAATCCATCGGTGCCAAGGAGCACGCTGTTTGGCCCTTCCCGAAACGCTTCGAGCATCCGCGAGCGGGGCAGGCCATCGGCCTGGCTGACAAGCCGGTAGTTGTTGCGAACGCACCAGCCGGAGAGCTCCGCCGACGCCTTCGCCAATGCCTGATGGCTCGTGAAGAGTACCATCGCACGACCGTCGCTTCGCGCCACATAGCGACGGATCATTTTTACGACGGCCGCATCGAAAGGCTCGCGGCTGGTTGGATCAGGCAGGCGATCGACAAGCACGAGCTGGGCCTGCCGTGGGTAGTCGAACGGGCTGCCGAGCTGGGTCGAGAGGGCCGTGTCGGGAACCCCGAGCCGGCCACGAACAAACACAAACGCGTCAGAGTCGGCCGGTTGGTCGCCGGTCTCCGTCGGCTGTCGTGGCCCACGTGCCTGAACAGCCAGCGTCGCGCTCGCGAGCACGATCGTGCCGACGCGTCCAAAGAGGTCCTCGCGCAGCACATGCCCAACATCGACCGGCGCACTCGATAGGGTTGTGCGGGGGCGGCCGCGGCGGCCACGGGCCGTCTCCACCCACCAGACATGCCCGGCCTCTTTCTGATCGAGCCAGGTGTTGATCGCCGCCGCGTGAACATCGAGCCGATCGGCAAGTGACACGAGATCATGCCGCTCGGCCGGCTTCTCGATGGTGGTGGCCGCGGTACGAAGGCGACGAGCGAGATCGGAGAGTGGACCTCCAAGGGTGTCGGGGACAAGGCCATCAGTGGCAATCCGCTTCGGTCCGTCGCCATGAGCGTGGCAGGCCTCGCGAATCGATGCGAAGAACTCCTCGGCGAGCGAGCGGCAATGACGCACGACCGTTTCAAGATCGTCGAGGTGGTAGTGGGTGAGGAGGCCGCGGCTCGATCGCTCACTGGCGAGTCGCGAGAGCACCCGCTCGATACCCCCGCTCGAGATTCGCACGCCCAGATGATCGCCAGCGACGGCCTCGAGCGAATGGGCTTCGTCAAAGACGACGATGTCATGCGGTGGCAAGAGACTGGCACCGGCCCGTCGCATGGCGAGGTCGGCAAAGTAGAGCGCGTGGTTGACGACAAGCACCTGCGCGTGCTGCATCCGTCTTCGAGCGGCATAGTAAAAACATTGACCATGCGTTGGGCAGGCGCGGCCCATGCAGTTGCCTGAGTCGCTCTTCACCTCGTCCCAGACCGCGTCAGACGGGAGAGCCTGGAGGTCGGAGAGCGTGCCGTCGGTAGTTCGCTTGGCCCAGGAGGCAATGGCGACAAGCTCCGACCGCGATGCGTCGTCGTCAAAAAGACTGCCTGATCGTTCGAGTGCCAGCCGCATCCGTCGCAGGCTCAGGTAGTTGCCGCGGCCTTTCACGAGGACGGCCGAGAACTCCCGCGGCATCACCGCACCGACGAGCGGGATGTCTTTGTCGATGAGCTGCTCTTGCAGGGCGATCGTGTGGGTCGAGATGACCACCCGCTTCGGCCGTGCCGCTGGGGCCGTATCGTCTTCGCCGTCCCAATCGTCGTCGGCGTCGGGCGACCGGCTCTGCGACGGTTGCGACACCCGAACGGGCTCGACCTGATCCGACGTGACCGCGAGCACCGCCGGCACGAGATAGGCAAGGCTCTTGCCGGTGCCGGTGCCCGCTTCCACGATCGCATGCCGCCGTGTGTGGATGGCCTCATCGACCAGCTTGGCCATCGCGACCTGCTGCGGCCGCGATTCCCAGCCGGCCAGCCGGGCCGCGAGCCGGCCCTCAGGCCCCAGCATGTCATCGGAAGTGGTCATCGATCCGAGTGTAGCGGAGGCCCGGGGGTGGATTCCCGCACGCCCCAACTCGAAGTAGTCTTGCTGCTTCCGTCCGTTGCCACGAGGAGCGAATCCGTGTCCCAGCCCACCCCATCACCACCGACACCAAAAGCCTGGGGAGGCGTTTTTCGCGAACCGACCGATGCCCGCGTCGAGGCGTTTACGGAGAGCGTGTCATTTGACCGGCGGCTGGCAGACGACGACATCGACGGCTCCATCGCGCACGCCCGGATGCTCGCGTCGGTCGGGCTCATGACGGTCCACGAGGCCGACTCGGTCGCCCACTCGCTCGAGGAGATTCGGGGCGAGATTCACACGGGCCGGTTTGAGTTCTCGGCATCGAAGGAAGACATCCATCTCCATATTGAGGCGGCGCTCACCGCTCGGCTCGGCGATACCGGCCGCAAGCTCCACACGGCGCGGAGTCGCAACGACCAGGTTGCGACGGATCTGAGGCTCTATTGCCGGCGGGCCATCGACCGGCTCGATGCGGGCCTTGCCGAGCTTCAGCGAGCGTTTCTCGGGATGGCCGAGCGGGAGCAGGATCTCGTCATCCCGGCGTATACGCACCTGCGGCCGGCCCAGCCGGTGCTGGCCGCCCATCAGTTACTCTCCTGGTGCGAGAAACTTCAGCGTGACCGCGACCGACTGGCCGACTGCCGGCGACGAACCAACGTCTTGCCTCTCGGATCCGGCGCCGTGGCTGGCACGAGCCTGCCGATCGATCGGGAGCATGTCTGCGAGGCGCTCGCCTTCGATGCGGTCGCCGCCAACAGTCTCGATGCCGCAAGCGATCGCGATTTTGTCTGCGAGCTGGCGTTTGTCGTGGCGCTGGCTGGCGTTCATCTCTCGCAGTGGGCTGAGGAGTGGGTGATCTACAGCACGCACGAGTTTGGATTCCTCTCGCTCCCCGAAGGATTTTGTACGGGCAGCTCGATCATGCCGCAGAAGATCAATCCCGACGTGCTCGAGCTTGTGCGTGGGAAGTCTGCGCGGCTCGTTGGAAATCTTCAGAGTTTGCTTGTGCTCCTGAAAGGTTTGCCTACGGCCTACAACCGAGACCTCCAGGAAGACAAGGAAAGGATTTTTGACTCGATCGACACGCTCGAGGCGGTTCTGGGCGTGGCCCCGCCGCTTGTTGCCGGCACCCGGTTTCACCGGGAACGGATTGCCGCGGCCACGCATCACGGCCACCTCGACGCGACGAGCCTCATGGAAGGCCTCATCGCTCAAGGTGTGCCGCAGCGAACCGCCCACGAGATCGTCGGCCATCTCGTCCGCCGGGCGATGACCCGCGGAGTTACGTTGGGAGAACTTTCCGACGAGGAAATCTCTCGGGAATATGCCGGCTGGAATGCCACCCTTCGTGGGGCATTGGGCGCCTCTCGGGCAGTTGAGCGGATGCAGAGCTTCGGCTCGACCGCGCCGGCCGCGGTGGCCGACCAGATTGAGAGATGGCGGCGACGGCTGGACGGCGCCCCATCCTGACGGCAGACCTGTCCTACGGACGACGCGATGGCCCACGTGAGAACCGACCTTGTGGCTTTCGTGCAGGTGGCAGCTGTGGCGCTGCTTGCGATTGCAACAGCCCAGGCGCAGTCGATCGATGAGCCCCTGCTTGATCCGATCCAGCGGGCCGTGATCGACTCGCTCAACACGTCGCTCGCGCTGCCGGACGGTCGCACGCCACCGACGCTGCTCGACGCGGCGATCAAGGCATCCGATGTGGGTGTGCCGTCTGCCGCCGAGCGGTATCTCGCGATGCTCGCCAATGTCGTCGATGCTGCCAAGGAGGCAGGCCCCGACATCTTGGCCGACCTGGCCGACGCAACCGACGAAGCCGCGATTCGACGGCTCGAACGGGCCATGCTCGCCAGGCAGCCCGGCGCCGCCAGGCTCGCGAGCGGCATCCTCAAGGCTGGCCGCATGCGACGGCGAGACTCGGGCATTCTTGCTGAAGACGTCGCGGCACTCGAAAGCCCCGTGACGACCACGCGGCTTGCTGCCGCCGAGCGACTCGTACGGACCGGCATCGATGCGCTCCCCGCACTCGTCCCTGTCTTGACTCGCGGCCCAGGCGATGCTCCGAGGCAGTATCAGTTGGCCCGAGGCATCGTGGCGCGGCTGGGTGAGTCGGTCCGGCAGCCGCTGCTCGACTGGCTCGCCATCGGTGATCCTGCCGACTGGGCTGGTGTGATCGATGCCCTCGATGCAAGCGGTGCCGACGACATCGAAACCTTTCTCGCGGCGCCGGCGCTCGTGCCCGAAACGCCGCCGGCTGCTCGTGATGCAGCCCTGCGAGTGCTTCGTCGCCGCGCCGAGGCCCGCGGGAATGACACCGCGAGTGTGCCTCCGATACCACGCGAGGCTGCCGAACGCTTGACCGCGAGGCTTGACCAGCTCCTCTCGCCGGCCGGGCTGCCGCATGTCGATCACCTTCTGCTCGAACCGATCAAAGACCCCGAGGATGCCAAGGCTGCCTTCGGTGGCACGGTCACCGGCACTGTTGAACGACGGTTTTGGAATCCGCAGACGCGGGTCTTTGACGCGGTGTCAGTGCCGCCGCAGGTCGCGCGGGCCCGGGCCGCGACGCACCTCGCCCGTGACCTTCAGGCGCTCGATGCGAGGGATGAAGCGACGGTTGATCTCGTCCTCCTGGCAGGTCTCGAAACACTCCTGATGACAGCGGGTGATCCTGCGACCGTGGTCGATCGCATTCCGGCTGCCCAGCTTCGACAGACGCTCGCGGGCCCCGATGGTTACTCGGTCGATACGGCGGGGCGTGTATTTGAACAGGCGGTTGAGCGAGGCATGTGGCTTGCGTCGCGGGCTGCGGCCGCGGCGATGGTGCCCGATGGACAAGCCGTCACAGCCAAGGCGGGCGCTCCCGGCACGCTGCCGCCGGCGGTTCGCGACATCCTCGTGCGATCGCTCGATGTGCCCGACGCCGCG
>JBGTGN010000101.1:0-1813 GCA_041746715.1 Pirellulales bacterium
CTCGCGAATCTCCTCGGCGTGCCGATTGCAGCAGCCTCGAGCCGGCTCTTCGAGACGGGCTGGACGGCCCAGGCTCGCGGCGAAGTTGCTGAATCGACGCTTGTGCGCGACCCGCGTGGCCTCCTCGCTGGCCGCGTGACAAGCCGTCTGCCGTTTCCCATCGAAGGGTGCTGGCTGGTGCATGGCGGCTGGCTCTACGATGTGGGCCGCATGGAACCTGGTGATACCTACGACACTGAGGCGGGCCGCGGGCCGCGATCCCTCGCCGCCGGTCTCACGCGGCGCACGGCCGTTGGCGACCGCGACCGTACCGAGCGGTGGGACGCGAGGAGCACCGGCGTCGATCGGATCCTCGAAGTCGCTGGGCTCCACGCGGCGGCCGGCGCCGAGTCGTACACGGGCCTCACGGCAGGCCCTCTTGAAAGGCTCGATCTCTCGCGCCTCATTGCGGCCGATCGGGCTATGCTCATCGGCACCGTGTCTGACGGGCAACTCTCGGCCTGGCGGATTCGGCTTCACGATGCCGACGCGGCTTCCGAACTCGCCGCCGCCCCCGCAGCCAAGAGCATCGTGCGTGTGGTTGTTCCGGTCGGTCCCACCGCGACCACCGGAGAGCCATCGCCATGATCGAGACGATCGACCTCACGAAGAAGTATGGCGACTTCGTCGCGCTCGACAGCCTCGACCTCAAGCTCGAGCGCGGCGACCTCTTCGGATTTATCGGACCCAATGGCGCGGGCAAGACAACCACGATCCGGATCCTCGCCACGCTTCTTGCGCCCACGTGGGGCGAGGCGTATGTCTGCGGCTACTCGGTTCACACGCATCCTCGCGAGATCCGCCGCGCGATCGGCTACATGCCCGACATCTTCGGTGTGTATGACGACATGCGGGTGAGTGAATACCTCGAGTTTTTTGCCGCGGCCTACCGGATCGATGGGCCTGCCCGTCGCCAGGTGGCCGAGCGGTCGCTCGAGCTTGTTGATCTCGGCAGCAAGCGAGACGAGCTCGTTACGAGCCTCTCCCGTGGAATGACGCAGCGACTCGGTCTCGCCCGCGTGTTGCTTCACGACCCCGAGGTACTTCTCCTCGACGAGCCGGCCAGTGGCCTTGACCCGCGGGCCCGCATCGAGATGCGAAACCTTCTCAAGCGGCTCCAGGGCATGGGCAAGACGATCCTCGTATCGAGCCACATCCTTCCGGAATTGGCCGACATCTGTAACCGGGTGGGAATCATCGAGTACGGCAAGCTGCTCGCGTGCGGCGGCGTGCAGGAGCTCCTCACGCGGGTGCGGGGCAGGCCGTCCGTGAGGGTCCGCGTGACGGGTTCTCCCGAGGCAGCCGCGGAGATTCTTGCTCGGTGCTCGGAGGCAGCCGATGTGACAGTCCGTGACGGCGAGGTCGTGGTGACGCTCGCCGACACTGTCACCGATCATGCGGGCCTCGCTGCGGCGCTGGTCGGTGCCGGCCATGGGCTTCTGGGCCTCGAGGAAGCAGAAGTCAATCTCGAGACCGCGTTCCTCGAGCTCACCCGCGGCACGCTCGCCAAGCCCCATGACGATTCGCCCGAACCGCAGCCCGGGCGGTAAACTCACCGTCACTTAGGAGGCCCTTGGTCATGATTTCACGCTCGTTCATGGTTGCGGCTCCAGCCGCGCTGGCTCTCGTTACCGCCGCGGCTCGCGGTCAGACCGCCGAGCCCATCGCACCGCCTGCCGCTGTCACACCCGCGGGCGGTGCCAAACCGCAGGGTCTCACCACACCAGCCGAGGAACTTGGCTACGCGCTCGGCTACCGGATCGGCCAGCGGATC
>JBGTGN010000102.1:0-3141 GCA_041746715.1 Pirellulales bacterium
CCTCCCCGCGGCACTGCACGGCCAACGCGGCATGGGCCAGGCCGCGTGACGGCACCGTATCGAGCGAGGAGAGGACGGAGCCAGATGACGAGCGTGGCGGCACCCGCGTATGCGGCCACGCCGACCGACAGGGAAACAATATCAGGCCTCATGTGGCAGCAGCTTCCCTGCCCTGGTCGAGCGGCACGCGGCTACACCGAAACTCAATCCCAAAAGTCATCATGGCCGCGAGGACAACGATCACGCCGGGCAGCCAGCACCGGACGGTCTCCGGAATCGCTGGCGTCACCATCGCCACGCCCACGAGGCCGCCTGCCGCCGAGAGGGCCCCATAGAGGAGCGACACCCAGGCATGGCTCACCCCACTCCGCACAAGCCGATGGAAGAAAAACTCGCGGTGGGGCTCGAGCGGATTCTGGCCGTTCCAAAGCCGGCGGAACACCGACACGAACGGGTCATAGACATACGGCCAGAGCGCGAGCACCATCGGCACGAATGCTGCCTCAATGAGGTTATCGCGAACGAGCACCGGAATGGCCGCGAACACTGCGCCCAGAAAGCCGCTTCCGACATCTCCCATGAAGACGCGGGCCGGCTGCCAATTGAACACCAAAAAACCTCCCGTCGCGGCCGCGGCAAAGATGGCCACCATCATCGGCGCAAGAGCGCCTACGTTGTAGCCAACCGCCGCCATCGAAAGGCCTACGACCACCGCTCCGAGGCCCGCCATGCCGTCCGCTCCATCCATGAAGTTGAAGGCATTGACGAGGCCCACGATCCAGATGATCGTGAGCGGCCAGGCGAAGATGCCAAATTCCACCGGCTGCAATCCCGGCAGCGCAATACCTGGAAGCGGCCCGAGAATGGCCGTCATGGTTGCCGCCACGGCCACCTGGATCGCGAGCCTCATGACGGCTCCGAGCGGCCGGATGTCGTCCATGATTCCGACGACAGCAATCACCAGGCTCGGCGCCATCACGCCAAAGAGGATCCGATACGCGAGGTCGGGCCAGCGATAGGCCGCCACGCACGACGCCATGAGCGTGGTAAGGACGACGGCCGCGCCCGCGCCACGGGCCGTGGGAAGCGCGTGCGCACTGCGGCGATTCGGGAGGTCAACCAGTCGAAAGCGTGTCGAAAGAATGATGATCGCATCGACGATAACCGCGGTGATGACAAACACCACCATCGCGAATCCCGGCCAGAGCACCGTCTCGAGCGAGTCGAGTGATGGGAAGAGTGGCTGCGAGGCATCAGAAGGAGTCATGCCAGCACAATCTCGCGAGCTCGGGCTATATCTCGCCGCACTTGATCAGCCACACGCACAGCCACAGCGGGCGACACATGGCCGCCCATCGGGAGCGCGAGGAGCGTTTCGGCAAGTTGGTTGGTCACGGCAAGCGAGCCCGAAACGGTGGCCGACGCAAACGCTTTCATCCGATGGCAAGGTGGCGAGTAGTATGCCCGCGTGTCGATACCTGCCTCGGCGAGCCGCTCGCGAAGCTGATCCCGCGAGAGCCCGGCTTCCGCGACATCGACGGCAATGCAAAAATCCTTCCAACTGCTGCGGCACTGCTCTGGAATCACCTGAAACGAAATGCCGGGCACGCCGACGAGCGCATCGCGGTATGTGTCGGCCGCCGCCCGACGGGCAGCGGCCGTCTCAGGCAATTGGGCAAGCGACGCCCGGCCAAGCGCCGCGGATATCTCCGGGATGCGTGCATTGATCCCCGCGTGGTCACAGCCATATGCCCCATCGTTTCCATAGTCGCGGCCCGTCGTCATGGCCGCGGCCAGGCTGGCAGAGTTGGTGGCAACAAGCCCTCCTTCGCCAGCGACAACGAGCTTTGTGGGGGACAGGCTGAACACCTGTGCAAAACCTTCCCTCCCCACCTGGCGACCACTGATCTCCGAGCCGAGACCGTGGGCTGCATCGACGACCAACGGGATGGCGGCGCCTTCGGCGATCGCTGCGAGGCGATCGACATCGCACGGGCAGCCAAAGGTGTGGCAGGCAAGAATGACTGCGGTGCGTGGGGAGATTGCTTGCGCGACGGCAGCGGGATCGACTGTGTAGGTCGCAGGATCGACATCCACGAAGACCGGCTCGAGGCCCGCCCACGCGACGGCGGCAGGCGCCGCCAGAAAGTTGAAGCTCGGAAGGATGACCTCGCTGCGGCCCCGCAGATCAAACGAGGGGGCCACACCCTGGGCGATGGACCGCAGCACGAGCATGAGGCCGGATGTGCAACTCGACACACCGACGGCATGTGACGTGCCAAGCACCGTCGCAGCCTCCCCTTCAAACGCTGCAAGCTGCCGCCCCTTGGTGAGCTGGCCCGTGGCCAGTGCCTCACCGATACTGGCCGAGACCGCGTCGAAGGACGGCACGTGGGGCCTGTTGAACGGCACCGCCCAGTCGTGCGAGGCAACGGTCACGAGGAGGCTTGCTGCTCCAGCGTGACAGCCGGGGCGTCGGATGGCGGGGTGATTCCGTCGCAGTCGCTCAAGACAATATCCATGAGAGTCTGGGCGGCGGTCTCCGGATCGCCGATGGCGACGCTCTTGAGCTCGGCAAGCCACCCGCGAACCGTGTCGAGGGATCGGCTTGGACGCTGCACGTGAATCACGAGCGGGTTTGGCGTGAGCTCCTGCTGCTCGTCTTCGAAGAACAGCTCTTCGTCGAGCTTTTCACCCGGCCGAAGACCGCAGAACGTGATCGCCACCTCCCCGTGAGGAATATCCATGACGAAGGCGAGGCTGTGAACCAGATCGGTGATGTGGATTGATTCGCCCATGTCGAGCACGTAGGTGCCGCCACGGCCCGGCAGAGCACCGGCCAGGAGAACGAGCTGGGCGGCTTCGTCGATCGTCATGAAGAAGCGGCGGACCGAGGGATGCGTGATCGTGATGGGCAGCCGCTTCGTGAGTTGCTCCTCGAAGATCGGCACGGCGCTCCCGCTGGAGCCGAGCACGTTGCCGAATCGGACGGCCACGAACCGTGTCTTCGAGGTTTCGCCGAAGGCCTGGAGAAACCGCTCGGCCACGAGCTTCGAGGCGCCCATGATGCTCGACGGGTGAACGGCCTTGTCGGTTGAGAGCGCGACGAACGTCTCGACCGAGTGGGCATCGGCCAGCTCC
>JBGTGN010000103.1:0-31282 GCA_041746715.1 Pirellulales bacterium
GGTTTGGCCTTGGCCGCGACGTGCTTCGCCGTCGGCTCGACGAGTTGCGGCAGCGGGCTCGGTCCTTCCGTGGTCCCGCCGCCGTGGATGCGGTCGCGACCACCCCGCGACTCCCGCCCTGGGATCGTGAAGTGCTCGAGGTGCTGGTGGGCGTGCCCGAGGGGGCTGGGATCGTGGTGCGAGACGTTCACTCGGCCGATCTCGAGAGCGACGAGGGGCGAACGGTCGTGGAAGCGGCACGGCGGCTCCATGATGCAGGCCGCACGGTAGGGCTCTCGGGATTGCTCCTCGAGCTGACCGATCCGGCGCTCCAGAGCCTTCTCGTCGCGGTGGACGAGGCGAATGCCGCCCGCGGATCGCTCGACGAGAGCGAGCGAATGGACGCATTCGTCTCGGCACTCCATCGCCGTGCAGCGGGCCGCGGGGCCAATGCCAGCGCCCGCGCCATTAAGACATCTTGCCTCGATCCAGTCGCTGAGGCAGAACTATTGGAACGGCTCGTCGCCCAACGACGAGTCGTCCAGGGCATTTCCGAACCCAAGGAGGGGTGAGGGTGCCCACCTCGTCGTTGCCAATGTCGGCACGGGATGGCCTGTGCCGGGGGGGTGGCGTGCGAGTGACGATAGGATTGGTGAAGGAGAACCAACAATGGCCGATTGCCCGCTTCCAGCCCATAACTTCCCGCGTACCGCCCCGCTTGCGACCGACGTAAGCCGTGTGTCTGCCGCCATGCCAACGGTACCCGATTTCGAGACTGGCGCTGACCTCGCCAAGCTTGTGGCGCTTGGATCCGCCCAGGGGTACCTGACGTTCGATCAGGTCAACGAATACCTCCCGGACGAGGCCGTCGATCCGGAGAAGATCGATGCCCTCTTCGGGGCGCTGGAAGAGCGCGGGATCGAGATCAGCGATGGTCCGCTCGCAACCGTCGATCCAACCGACGCCGCCGCAGCCCGGCCTCTTCCCCAGGCCCGCAAGCGGGACGAGGCGATCACCACGCCACCGTCGAACGCAGGCAACGATCCCATCCGAATGTACCTGGCACAGATGGCCGAGATTCCGCTGCTCACGCGAAAGGAGGAGATCTCGCTCGCGAAGCGAATCGAGATCACGCGAAAGCGGTTCCGCCGTGCCGTGCTCGGGTGCGCCTATTCGCTCCAGGCCACGGTCGAGACGCTTCAGAAGGTTCACGATGGGCAGCTTCCCTTCGACCGAACTATCAAGGTGTCGCTTACCGAGCGACTCACGAAGGAACAGATTCAGGCCCGCATGCCGCACAACCTCGGCACGCTTGACCACCTGATGGCCCAGAGCCGTGCTGACTTTCGACAGCTCATCAGTCGGCGCACGCCCCCAGACGAGGCCCGGGCCGCCAGAATGCGTTTTAAGCGAACGAGGTCCAAATCGCTCCTGCTCGTCGAGGAGCTGAGCCTGCGGACCCGTCGGGTGCAGCCGCTTGTGAAGCTCCTCCGTGGCATGTCGTCCCGCATGGATGGCCTCCAGCGGGAGCTCAAGGCGATGAAGGCAGGCGATCGATCGTGCGACGACCGAGCCGACATGCGGAAGGAGCTTCGGGATCTCATGCTCACGACGCTCGAGAGCCCGCGATCCCTTCGCACACGTGTCGGCATGCTCGAAAAGCTCCGTCAGGATTACGAGGGAGCCAAGCGGAACCTCTCCGCTGCCAATCTCCGGCTCGTTGTATCGATCGCCAAGAAGTATCGCAATCGTGGCCTCGCTTTTCTTGACCTGATCCAGGAGGGCAACACGGGGCTCATGCGGGCAGTGGATAAATACGAGTATCGCCGTGGCTTCAAGTTCTCGACCTATGCCACGTGGTGGATTCGTCAGGCGATCACGCGAGCCATTGCCGACCAGGCCCGCACGATCCGGATCCCCGTGCACATGATCGACGTGCTCTCGAAGCTTCGAAACACGGCCAAGAAGCTGCTCCATGAGCTGGGCCGTGAGCCGTCGCCAGAGGAGATCGCGTCAGCCGCCGACGTGCCCATCGAGGAAGCACGGCGGGTGCTCGATATGGGGCGCGAGCCCATGAGCCTCGATCGACCCGTGGGGGAGAGCGAGGATGCGAGCTTCAGCGAATTTGTCGAGGATGTTGGTGTATCGAGCCCGACGCAGTCCACCACGCACTGCCTGCTTCGGGACCGGATTGATTCGCTCCTCAAAACCCTTACCTATCGGGAACGGGAGATCATCCGCCTGCGGTACGGCCTGACAGACGGCTACACCTACACACTCGAGGAAGTGGGCCGGATTTTCCGTGTCACTCGGGAACGGGTGCGGCAGATCGAAGCCAAGGCCGTCAAGAAGCTCCAGCATCCCGTGCGATCACAGCAACTCGAGACGTTCCTGGAAAGCGCCACGAACTGACCCCTCCGCCGGCGGTTCGACGTCGTCGTGGCCCAGCACGGGGCCTGTGCTACACTCTCCGGCGGGGCGGATTGGCCGTCCCGCCGGAGAGACTCATGACCGTCGCCGTGGCCATCGGAACGCTTCGCACGCTGCACCGGATGCATCGCCAGTTGGAGGATCTCCAGGGCCGTCTCGACGGCGGCCCTCGGCGGGTTGCTGCCCTTGCCGCAGCGGTCCGCGCCGCAGAATCAGCGCGGGATGCCGCCAAAGACGCCGTGAAGCAGGCGCGGCTCGCCGTCGATCGCAAGCAGCTCCAGCTCCGAACGGCCGAAGCCAAGATCGCCGATCTCGATGGAAAGCTCAACGCCTGCAAGACCAACCGGGAATACCAGACCCTCGGGGATCAGATCGCCGCTGACCGCATGGCCACAAAGGTGCTCGAAGACGAGATCCTCGAGGCCCTGGATGGGATTGACTCACTCGAGCCGGAAGTGCCGAAGGCCGAAGAGACGGTCAAGAACGCCCTGCGTATGCTCGATGCGGAAGAGGTTCGTGTCCGCGACGAGAAGACCCATCTCGACGAGGAAGTGGCCCGTATCCGCGGGGAACTGGCCGACACCGAAAAGGAGTTGGCCGACGATGTGCGTGTTCGCTACGACCGCGTCGTCAAGCACAAGGGCGCCGAAGGCATGGCGGCCATCGACGGACAGAGTTGTGGGGGCTGTCACCAGCAGATCACCAGCAACATGACGTCGGAGCTGCTCGCCGGCCGCATTGTTGCCTGCCGCAGTTGCGGCAGGCTCCTCTACACGCCTCACACGGCCAACTGACCGTCCCACGCGACGTCTTGGGCACGTCACACGCTTCCTGTTTTCGAACAGATCCTAGGAGAGACCATCGTATGTCTGATCGTATTCCCATGACCCGCACGGGCTACGACAAGCTCAAGGCCGAAGCCGACGAGCTCGAGACCGTGGAAATGCCAAAGCTCGCCCAGCGGGTCGCGGCAGCCCGCAGCGAGGGAGACCTCAGCGAAAACGCCGAGTACCACGGTGCCCGAGAGAGCCAAGGCATGCTCCAGGCAAAGATCAATCTCCTGAGGGACAAACTCGCCCGTGCCGTGATCGTCGAGCGGCCCAAGGAGGCCAGCGACGAAGTCGTCTTCGGTGCGACGATCAAGGTGAAGGACCTGAAGTTTGGTGAGGAGGAGGAGTATGTTCTCGTCGGTGCCGGGGAAGAGGATTTCGACGCCGGACGAATCAACGTCGCAAGCCCCCTGGCCCAAGGGTTCCTGGGCCACAAGATCGGTGAAAAGGTGACGATCGACGTTCCGGCCGGCCCTCTCAGCTACGAAATCCTGGAAGTGCGATTTGACGACTGATGTTGACGAACGGTTTCGGCGGGCTTATTCCAGCCCGTCGAAAAGCGCCGAACCGATCCGCACGATTGTGCTGCCCTCGAGGATGCCGGCCTCAAAATCGCCGCTCATACCCATGGAGAGATCGGCGAGGCATTCCGGTCGCGGCAGCATGTGCGCCACGTCGTCCCGAATCTGCCGGAGTCTGGCAAAGTCGCGACGGGCATCGGCGCCGGCATCAGGCCGTGCGGCCATTCCCATGAGGCCACGCAGGCAGACGCCTGATAAACAAGACGCTGCCATGACGAGGGCCGGCACGTCGTCGGGAGCTGCCCCCGACCGGCCAGGGTCGTCGGTGAGGTTGACTTCCACGAGCACATCGAAAGGGGGCCGTGATATCGATATCGCACCCTTGCTGGCCTCCGCTGGGGTCGCGTCTGCTTCGATCGCTTCCAAGAGCCGAAGGCTATCGAGCGACTGAAGCATGCCGAGGAGCGGCAGGGTGCGGCGAAGCTTGTTCCGCTGAAGGTGGCCGATCATGTGCCATCGCAGAGGCCCCCCGCGACAAGCCAGGGCGGCCGCTTTTTCCCAGAGTGCCTGAGGCCTGCTTTCGGCGAGGTCTGCCACGCCGGCGTTGAGCACCATCGCAGCCACGTCGTCGGTGACGTATTTTGTCACGGCAACGAGCGTGACATCGCAAGGATCACGACCGGCAAGATGACAGGCCGCGGCGATACGCTCACGGATGGCCGCCACATTGGCGGTGATGACGTGCTGCGAATGTCGAGCACCGATCATGGCCGAAGCCGCGTCTGACGTTCGCGTCCCATCACTGGATTTCGAGGAGGCGTTGCACGGTCCCATCGTGCTTGATGCGGCCGAGCAGAAACTCACACGACACGTTGCAGCCCAGGAGGGTCCGATTCCGTGGAGCGTCGAGCGCTCGGTAGAGCAGCCATTGTTCGAGGCCAACCTGCACGCGAAAGCCAACGGCCTGATGGGGCGGCAGATTGATCCTCGTGTCGGCGACCGTGAGCTGTCGCCACGTCCGCGGCTTCCCAGATCGGCGAGGATCGAGGTCGAGCCACATCGCCGCGTAGCATCGCGAGCCTTCGGTCGCCTGGGTGAGCGTGAGTCCGTCGGGGCCTGCCGCGAATGTGCCCGTGCCAACGCCACGCCACTCCGCAATCGCGATCGGAAGGGCCGTGAGCCGCATTCCCGTATCGAAGACGAGCACCTCACGGGTCTCCGCGGCCGGTTCGGTCTCGAGCCCTGCCGCGAGTGGGAGACACGTCGTCATCTGGAGCAAACCTGGTTCGGCAGCGGCCGATGCCGGACGACGGTCGTGCCCAGCCGCCACGCTCGGCGTGGTCACGGCGTCTGCCAGGAGCAAGACGCGGTCCCGGGGCAGGAGCACGATCTGCCGCTCCATCTGCCGGCCCCCTGGGAGCGGTGCGGTAATTTCCAAGAAGGTCGCCTTGCGGTCGGATTCCCAGCAGGACATCGTCCACGGCCCTTCGGGCTCCACCGCCTGGCCCCCGAGTGAGACCGTCCATGTCCACGGCCCCGCCACCAGCAGCCGATCGGCGACGGCGATTTCAAGGTGCGGAACCGGCCGAGAATAGTCCACGAGAACTCGGGTGCTCGCGGCATCCCAGCCGCTTCGCATGATCGCCACGGCAGCCGTGGCGTCGTGGAGGTCGCGGCGGATAAACCGTCGTGGCTTGCCGGCCGACCGGGGTGGCTTCCGCACCGCCTTCACGGTTCGCTTTCGACGCCGCCCCAGATCATTGACCGCGTCGAGAAGCGGTCGCGTGAACGAAATCGGGAGAAGTCCCCCGGAGGCAATCGACCGTCCGTGACGCCCCAGGAGTCGTACCGCGCCGGTGGCCGCCTCCCGCCAACGGCGATCCGTAGCGGCCCCCCATGCCGGACCTCCTGTGACGGAGGCAACTTCGCGGAACCGGCACCACCGCACCACCCGTTCGACGGCCGCCGCACCACCCGTTCCATGCACGGTGCCGCGAGGTGAAACAAGCCGGTCAATCTCCGCCGTCACGGCGTCGGCGGCAATCGGCTCAAAGCGACGACATGCCTCGATATCGGCGAACAGCCTGGCGAGCACGAACATGAATCGGGCAGGGAACGTGTCACCCGACTCGAGCTGGCCGGTCACGGATGATGCGATTTGCACAAGTCGCTCGAGAAGGCTGCCCGCGGAGCCACCGGCCCGCCTCGACCTCGCCATCCATCCAAGCGCCCACGTCGCCGCTTCGCATGCGAGCCAGCGATCAGCCGTATCGGCGGCCCGCGCCTCGTCGAGACATTCAGCGATGGCGGCTTCGACAAACTGCGCCCGCTGGGGATTGCCAGCGCCTCCGCGAACCCTGTCGGCGAGCCGCCTCAGGCATTCGCGAATGGACCACGCCCCGGAGACGGCCGCGGCGTCGCGGATTCGACGCACGGCGGTCGTCCGCTTGACCCGCACTGGTGAGAGAGGCCGGGGGGCCAGAGGACCGATATCGGCCGCAGCGTCCTGCTGCGTCATCTGGGGCCTCTGAACAGAATCCTTGATCCGTTGCGGGAGATCGGCTTCTGGTCGGCGTCGCTTCGTCCGTCCGTTTGACTGCGTATCCGTGGCCATCGGCAAGGCTTGCTCCTGAAAATTGGCATGAGAAGGAGCGGGGCATCTGTCTGCCAGGCCGCCGTCACGGTATCGTACAACAGGCGTCCGACGTCATCCACGTTCCCATCATCCACGTTCCCCAGGTCTTCGCGAGGCTCCCCATGGCTCCCCGATCACGTCCAACCGATTTGCTTCTGCACCGCGTGACGGGGCGGGCGATCGCTGTCGCCTTCGCACTCATAATGAACGTGCTGCCGGCCGCGGTTGGTGACGAACCCTCAAACGGCCCCGCGGCAGCGGCTGCCGCGCCCGACCGCCATCCCGAACTGCGTCGACTTTCCAAAACGGATGAGATTTGGCTCGACCTCCCCGGCAAGCGGGTGATCGTGGGAGGCAAGGTGGCCCTCTCCGAGGGCGTGCTCGAGGTCTTCGCCTGCCCGGTCCTCTCCAAGGAGCACGAGGCGGTGGTGGCCACGAACTGTCCGGCCAAGATCGTACATGCTGGCCTTTTGGCGATTGGGCTCGAACCTGGCAGGTCGGCGACGTATGTCCCTGAGTATGTCCCGGCCCAGGGAGCGAAGGTCAACGTGCAAGTCCGCTGGACCGATGCCGAGGGCAAGGTGCACCAGCGTCCCGCGCGGGAGTGGGTTCGGAACACCCAGACGGGCAAGGAGCTCGAGGTTGATTGGGTCTTCACCGGCAGTGGGTTTTGGCGGGATCCGACAGACGGCACGGAACACTACGAGGCAGACGCTGGCGACATGATCTGCCTTTCCAATTTTCCCAGTGCCATGCTCGATGTACCGATAGCCTCGAGTGACGCCAATGACGACCTCATGTTTGAGGTCTTTGAAGGCCGGGTACCACCCCACGGCACGCCGGTGGAACTCATTCTCTCGCCCGTCGAGTGACGGTGGTTCAGCGAGCGATCAGCCGATCTGGCAGTGAGCCAGAATCGCCGCCGGCGTCGTCACATAGCCTGTGAAGAACGGACCAAACTCGGCATACCTGGCGCTCGCCTCGTCGAACCGCATCGTGTAGACGATCTCCTTGAGAAAATCTGGCCGCCTTGCCCAGAGGGTGACGCCCCACTCCCAGTCGTCGAGCCCCACCGATACGGTGATGAGCTGGGTCACTCGACCGCCAAAGGCCATGCCGCTGCGGGCATGTTCCGACATGAGACGACTTCGCTCGGCATAGGGAAGCGTGAACCAGTTTTCTCCGGTCTTCCGCTTCTTGTTCATCGGGTAGAAGCAGGCATTCGGCCACGGCGGAAGCTCCGGCTCGAGCCGCCCGCGACGCATCGCTTCCTCGCGGGCCGCGTAGCCCTGCACCTTCGCGTTCCATGCGGGGCTATCGGCAGGGACGCCCTCGGCCACGAGCCGCTCCCCAAACTGTTCGACCGTTGGCACATACTCGCTCACTTCCGTGAGGCTCACCGACGAGTAGGTGGGCACAATGGCCGGGCCGAGCGGGCCCGCGAGAAGCCGTTGATGAATGCCGTCCACGGCGAGCGGTGAAGGGTCCATCGCGATCACCGCGAAATCTGCCTTGTGGCCTGGGACGAGCCAGGTCTGGAGCCGGGTGGGTGCATTTGGCCCGGCTGGGTCCAAGGCCGCGGCGAACCCCGCAGCCCCCTCGCGGCGGAGAGCCTCGGGCAGCCTGGCGAGCCGTTCCCGATCGAAGGCGTAGAAAAAATGGCTGACATGCCAGCCACTGGAGGGCTCTATGGCCGTCTCGACGGCCTCATGGCCCGGCGCAGCAGGACGCCCAGAGGGCGGAACGGAAGGCGTGGGAGTAGACACGTGGAGCGGAGCCTCGGGTGGTGCTGGTTAGCGCGAGAGGAAGGGTTATACGCCCAGAGTCTACGTCCTCGGAACAACAGGACGAGGCCCCGTGTCACTCGCCCGGTTTTTCACGGTAGGATAGTGACGGCGTCTGGGTACCAACGCACGGGATTCCGAGGGGTTGTTTCCATGGGACAGGCAATTGTTGATCCGGCCGAACTGCGACGGTTTGCCGGCAGCCTGCGAACCTTCAGCGAGGAAGTCATGGCCCACATGCAGAATGTGCAGCGGCAATTGGCGGTCTTGGGAAGCACGTGGCGTGACCAGGAGCAGGCGAAATTTACGGAGGAATTCGAAGCCCAAATCTCAACGTTCAAGCGGTTTGCCGAATCGACGGGTGAGTATGTGCCCTATCTGATTCGCAAGGCCGAACGGGTCGAGGAGTATCTCCAGCAGCGGTAAACGGCGCACGACCGGCCGTTCCCCCCACGGAGCCAGAGTTCATGACCCAGCAGGCAGATGTCAAATCGATCGATACCCTTGCCTTCGTGCGGTCGGCGTTCGCCGCCTTCGCGCACGAATCGGGCCAGGCGGTCGCTGAGATCGAGATGCAGGGCCAGCGGGCGGTGGAATGGCTCTGTGTCGACCAGGCGTCGTATTGGAAGGCGGAGATTCGCCGCGCGAGTGATCTCGTCAACAAGGCCATTAAGGATCTCGAACACTGCAAGACATTCAAGAAGGTAGGAGACAACACACCTTCGTGCATCGAGGAGAAGAAGGCGCTCGAGAAGGCCCGTCAGCGGCTGGCCTTCGCCGAGCAGAAGGCGGAGCTCGTGCGGAAGTGGACGCCTGTCGTGCAGCAGCAGTTCCGCGAAACATGCGTTCGGCTGGTGCGGTTTCGCGACGTGATCGACGTTGATTGCCCAAGGTCGATGGCGCAGCTCGAAAGAATGCTTCGATCTCTCGACGCGTACCAAAATGTGGCATCGCCAACAGCAGCGGGCGACGGGGATTCGGGGACAGGATCGGCGAGCGTGAAACGGCAGGTCGAGGACCAGGCCGCCACCCTATCGGCGCCTGTTGCCGAACCTGCCCCGACGAATGCGGAGGAAGCATGAAGGTTGGTGATCTTTCCAGCGGGGCGTCGAAACTGGCCAACTCGCTCAAGCAGCTTCATCTCAAGTGGGATGCTGCGACCGACACCTGGCATGACGGCCGGGCAAAGACGTTTCACAAGGACCATATCGAGCCCCTCTTGCCGGCCGTGAAGGAAACCCTTGACGCCCTGGGACGCCTCGCGGAGGTCTTTGACCGCGCCGCACGAGACGTCTCCGATTCCAACGGCTACTGACCAGCCGACCTTGAGCCCCGCTCCGAAAGATACCGCCTTGAGTACAGATGTTCCCGATCAGCCGATGGAAGCAGAGACCGCCCCAAGCCCCGTTGCCGCCTCCTATGATTCGGATGTGCTCCGTGAGCTCATGGCCATTTTGCGGCGTGAGTCGGCTGCCCGTGCCCAGGCGGAAAATGAGATCACGGCCGAGCACGAGGAGGAAGTCACTCGGGTTCGCAAAGAGGCGAAGCGAGCCCTCGAAGCCACCCGCACGAAGTATGAGACCGAGATCGAGGTTACGAAGCGGGAGTACGCCAGGGTTCTCGAAAAGGCTGATGCCTTTCTCGCCGCCGAACAAATGAAGCTCGATGACCTCGAGCAGACGCGGGCCAATCTGATTATCGGGCATTGCAACCGCGTCCTCGGCGAGCTTCACGACGACGAGGGTTTCGACAAGCTGCGTGAGGGGGAGAGCCGAAAGACTCGGAGCCAACAGCCGAAGCTCGTGGCCCTGAAGGCGGAGAAGGAGCTTCACCGGGGCCTTGCCCAGCTCGACGAGGCCGTGGCTCAGTCGACCCGATTCCTGACGTCGCATGGCGTCAAGGATATTCCAGCGGAGGTGGCTGAGCCGGCCGAGAGCGACGGCGCGGAGCCGGTTGAGGAATCGCTCGAGAACCCGCTTGGCGCACTGGCCGCCGCCGCCACGGCGGCCGCTGAGCAGGTGACGGCGATCAGTGACCTTCCCGCCGTCAAGCGTGCGTTTTCCGGCGGGCTCCAAGGGGCCGCGATCGCAGGGCCGATCGTCGCGGCGCTGGTGGTGGCGATAGCACTTGTTTTTCTTATACCGGGTGGCATTGGCCTGCGTGCCGGTGTGGCGGGCGGCGTGGCCGTGGTGATCCTTGGCGGTGGCCTCGTGGCTGGGCTTGGCTATGTGGGCAGTCAACGCCGCGCTGCTGGCGCCGAGCTCATGGCCCTCCACGAGGAACTCGTGGCGACGGTCGCGGCCGGCAAGCGGCTCGAGGAACAATGCCGGGCCTGGATTCGCCGACGCCAGGCTGACCAGGCCAAGCGGCTCGAGGAACAGTTTCAAGCGGAAAGCGACAAGCAAGCGGCTGAGTACGAGGAGAAGCGCAACGCCGCGACCGGCAAGCGCGATGCCGAGCTCGCCGAGCTCGAGACCAAGTATCAGGAGAGCACTGCAAAACTGGCCGCGAAGGTCGCGGGACACAAAGCCGCGGCGGAGAAGAAGTATCCTCCGCGAATTGAATCGCTCGCAGCAGCCATGCGGGAGCGAATCGAAAAGCGGGAGATGGAGCGGGACGAGCGGCTTGCGGCGGCCGATGCCAAACGCAACGAGCGATGGGAGGCCATGACATCCCGCTGGCGAGAGGCTCGCGAAGGCACGGCCGCGATCTACGCCGCGGCATCCGAAATCGATGCCGAAGCGTTTCGCCCATGGGACGATCTCGCCCGAGAAGACGTGCCGCTTCCGACTGAGCCGCCACCCGGGCTTCGGTTCGGAGACCTGGCGCTGTCGCTCGAGCGGGTTCCGGGAGGCGTGTCGGCTGTTCCTGAGCTCAATGCGTTTGGGCCCATCGCGTGGACACAGCCAGCGACCGTGCACTGGCCGGTCACGGCATCAGTGATGATCAAGGCCCCGCAAGACGAGAAAGAGCTCTCATCGGCGATGATGCAGGGGCTCATGCTCCGCATCGCGACCGGCATCCCAGCCGGGCAGAGTCGTTTCACGATCATCGATCCGCTTGGGCTCGGAAAGCAGTACGCCGGCTTCATGCACCTTGCGGACCACGACGAGCTCCTCGTGACCAGCCGCATTTGGACCGAGCCGCAGCTCATCGAGCAGAAGCTCGCCGATATCACCGAGCACATGGAGGTGGTAATCCAGAAATACCTTCGCAACGAGTATCCCTCGATCGGTGCCTACAACGCCGAAGCCGAAGTGCCCGAGCCCTACCGCTTCGTCGTCGTTGCCAACTTCCCGGCCAACTTCAACGAGACCAGTGCCCGTCGGCTTGCAAGCATCGCCAGCTCCGGGGCGCGGTGTGGGGTGTATGTCATCCTGTCGGTTGATCCGAAACAGCAGATGCCGTCGGGCTTCAGCCTCAACGATGTCGAGCAATACGCGACGGTTCTCGACCTTCGAAAGAAGCAGTTCACCTGGGTAGACCCCGAGTTCTCGAAGTGGCCGCTCACGGTGGAGCAGGCACCGCCCGACGAGGTCTTCACGCCGATCATCCAGCGGGTCGGCCGGGCGGCCAAGGCGTCGAAGCGAATTATCGTGCCGTTTGACCGCGTGGCGCCGAAGGCCGAGGACTGGTGGCAGGGGAGCACCGCGGAGGAGGTCTTGGCACCGCTTGGGCCGGCTGGAGCCAAGAAGCTTCAGTATCTCAAGCTCGGCAAAGGCACGAGCCAGCATCTCCTCATCGCCGGCAAGACGGGCTCGGGAAAATCGACCCTCATGCACGCGATGATTACCAGCCTGGCACTCCAATACAGCCCCAACGAGATTCAGTTTTATCTCATCGACTTCAAGAAGGGCGTTGAGTTCAAGCTCTATGACCACTACGCGCTGCCGCATGCTCGCGTGATCGCGATCGAGAGCGAGCGAGAATTTGGACTGTCGGTCATGGAACAGCTCGACCGTGAGCTCAAGCGTCGCGGCGATCTTTTTCGTGAGCTTTCGGTTCAGAATGTCGCTGGCTTCCGCCAAACGGGTCATGCCGATCCGATGCCGCGAATCCTGATGCTCATCGACGAGTTTCAGGAAATCTTCGTGGAGGACGACAAAATTGCTCAGGATGCGGCGCTCATCCTCGACCGCCTTGTGAGACAGGGTCGAGCGTTTGGCATCCACGTGCTGCTTGGGTCGCAGACGCTTGGTGGCTCGTACAGCCTGCCACGTGCCACGATGGGCCAGATGGCCGTTCGCATTGCGCTTCAGTGTAATGAGGCCGACTCGAGCCTCATCCTGAGTGACGAGAACACGGCCGCCCGGCTGCTCACGCGCCCTGGTGAGGCGATCTACAACGACGCCAACGGCATGGTCGAAGGCAATAATCCGTTCCAGGTCGTGTTCCTCACCGACGAGCAGCGGGAACAGTACCTCGGCGACCTCCGCAAGCTTGCCGATCGTCGCACCGACATTCCTCAGCTCGAGCGGATCGTGTTCGACGGCAATCAGGCTGCCGATCCAGCGCTCAACCCGCTGCTCACGGAGATGCTCGACAAGGGCACCGTCCAAGGGCACGAACTGCTTGCGCCGCTCGCCTGGCTCGGCGACGCCATTGCCATCAAAGACCCCACGGCGGCGATATTCCGTCGGCAGGGAGGGGCCAACATGCTCATCGCCGGCCAGCGGGAAGATTTGGGCACGAGCCTCTTGGCCCTGTCGATCGTGAGCCTCGCTGCTGAGCACGATCCACATCCGGGCGGGGCCCTTCGGAGGATGGCTCGCTTCGTGGTGCTGGAGCCAGCGATTGCGGAAGAGAAGCCCGAAATCATGCTGGCCAAGCTCGCGGAGCACCTCCCGCATGAAGTGGAAGTCGCCGGCCGACTGGGGGTCGCGGCTGCGATGGAGGCTCTCGCCACCGAGGTCAGACGACGGCTCGACGAGCAGGTGCTGGATGGCGAGTCGGTGTTTCTTGTGATCCGCGATCTCGGCCGGTTCCGCGAGCTCCGCAAGGCCGAAGGAGACTTCGGGTTTGGCGGCGGTGGATTTGGGGCCGAGAAGAAAGCTGGCCCGGGTGACAATCTCCTGACGGTCCTTCGCGACGGTCCACCAGTTGGCATTCACCTGATCACCTGGTGTGATTCGCTCACGAATCTTCAGCGGACCTTCGACCGCGGCGCGATCAAGGAGTTTGAGCTTCGCGTGCTCTTTCAGATGAGCAGCTCGGATTCGAGCACGCTGGTGGATACGCCGATCGCGGCCAAGCTCGGGCCCAACCGTGGGCTCTTCATTCACGAGGAAACAAACACCCTCGAGAAGTTCCGCCCCTACTCCTTTCCAACGCCCGAGTGGCTCGCCGAGGTTACGTCGAAAATGCGGGCTCGGCCGCAGGGGACCCCAGCGACACGGTCCGCAGCCGCACCAGCCGAGCCACCTGCGACCGAGAAATCAGGCGGCTTCTCCTTTGGCGGCGGCGGTGATTTCAATTTTACAAAGCTCCTCGACGACACGGCCGCATCAGACCCGATCGCCGACCCACCGGCTGAGAGCTGAGGGTTCGCGCAGACGGAAAGGGCGGCGGAGCTACCGAGGGCGGCGGCCAACTTTGACCGTGAGCGGGACGCGTTTGCCGTCGCGAACAATTTCGATCGGCACCTCGGCGCCGGGCTCTGATCGGGTCATGAGCATCACGAGCGCTGCGGGGGCGGCCACGGGCTGGTCGTCAAACGCCACGATCACATCCCCCGCTTGAATCCCGGCCAAGTCGCCCGGGGCGCCTCGTTCGGTGGCCAGCACGAGAACGCCGGCGTCACCGTCGATGGTGTTTCGAAGGGCGAGGCCCAGATAGCCTCGCTCAACATGGCCGAGTCGATGGATGGCCTCGGCCACGTCCTTCGCGGTGTTGCTCGGAATCGCGAAACCAATGCCGTTGGACTCACGGCCTGCAATGGCCGTTGTGATGCCAATCACACGGCCATTGATGTTGATGAGCGGCCCGCCCGAATTGCCCGGATTGATGGCAGCATCCGTTTGCAGGAACTCCTGAAAAGGACTGCCGGTGACACCCCGTCGGCCGACGGCGCTGACGATTCCGTACGTCAGCGTGCGATCGAGCCCAAACGGATTGCCAATCGCCCACACCATTTCACCGACCTCGATGGCATCGCTGTCACCCCACACGGCAGCCGGGAGACCTTCCGCATCGATCTCGAGGACGGCGAGGTCGGTGCCAGCGTCCGCGCCCACAAGCTCCGCCAAAAATTTCCGGCCATCCGCGAGCGTGACGACGATCCGGTCAGCGCCGCTCACCGCGTGATAGTTGGTCACGATCACGCCGTCCGATTCGATGATCACACCCGAGGCGATCGATTCGTCTGTGAGCCCATCGGCGGGGGCCATGCCGAGCGCGGCGATCTCGTCGGCCTCAGGGAGGAGCCTACGGTCAGCCGTGACGTTCACGACCGATGGACCGATGAGCCGCGCGAGGGTGGTGAATATCTTCGCGACCGGGGCGAGGCGAGCCTCGCCGGCAGCATCGGCGATCGCGGCCAACTCGGCCCGCGTGCGGGCATACTGGATGCGGCCGATGAAGGAAGGCCATGCGATAAGGCCCACGAGGATCACAAGCCCCGCGAAGAGGATCGCCGTCCGCCATGACGCTCCACGGTCGTTCATGGTGCCACCCCTCTGCCAGAGCCGACGACAGCCATCACCCGACGACGAATCAGATCGATCGCGGCCTTCGCGGCTCTCGCCGTAGCGAGGGTCGGGCCGCCGGCCAGGATGTGTTCCACGGTCTCGACGCCCGCGGCAGACACCATCGCGATTTCAATCACGTCGCGTTCCTCGGCGCCTCGGCGGGCCGGCCCCACCCCGAGGCCAACTGTGGCGAAGAATTCATCACGGCACCGCGAGGCCAGGGCCACCGCGGTGGCCTCGGATGCAGTCGCGGGAAGAACTGTGCCTCCACAAAAGACGCCGCCGGCTCGCGGGTCGGCCGCGGCCAGAAGGGCCGCGACCATGCCGTCTGTCCCGATTTCAGACGTCGCGAGTGATGAGCCGCTCGTCGCCACCGCGGCCAGGGCCGCGTCTTCGATCTCGTCGGCCTCGATGCCAAAGACGAGCTCCCCGAGACACTCGCGGATGATCGCTTCGGTGGCGGAGATTTTTTCTTGGCATTCGGCTTCATCGCGGCCGCGGGCAGCGATCCGAAGCGAGATCGTGGCTTCGTGGGCCGTGATCCCAACAAGCGGATCTCGGCCGCGACGGACCAGGTCAGGAAGCATCGCCTCGATGGCGCTCTCCCCGGCGCCAAAACACTTAATCGTGCGCTGGCGGATCGTCGCCTGTTCGGGCATGCTCGCCAGGATTGCTGGCACGACGGTGGCTGTCCACATCGGCTTCATCTCGGCGGGAACCCCAGGCAGGGCGATCACGCGGCTCCGCCGGCTACCACGAGATACATCCATGTCGATGCCCGGTGCCGTGCCGTTGGGGTTTGCGACCTCACGGCTTCCGTGAGGAAAAAAGGCCTGGCGGCGGTTCGACTCGGGGCAGGTCACTCCGCGGCGGGCAAACCGTGACTCGATCACGGCGAGTGTCTCTGGCGATTCCACGAGCGGCACGCCGGCCACAGCAGCGAGCACGTCGCGGGTAAGGTCGTCGGCCGTGGGGCCAAGGCCACCGGTCGCGATGACGATATCAGCCCGGCCGACCGCGTTTCCAAAGGCCTCGATCCCAGCCTCGAGGGTATCGGCGGCCGTGGTGTGGAACGTGACCGGGATACCCAGGATGGCGAGCTCCGCCGACAGCCAGCGGCTATTGGTGTCAAGCCGTTGGCCGGTGACCAGTTCATCTCCAATCGCGATGATTTCCGCGTTCACGACGTACTCCTTGATCATCTTCTATACCCCGGCGCGAGGCCATGCGGCCAGCAGGCTTTCCCGCCAGGCTTTCTCTGAGCCCACTCAGGAACAATACTGGGGTATGCGACTTGGCATTCTCGGAACGGATCGGTGGGCCGCTGGCGTGGCGTCCGCCGCGGCGGCGCGGGGCGATGTGCTCGTCGATGAGGTACGCGAAACGGGGTGGGAGGCGTTCCTCGACGCCACCACGTGCGATGCGGTGCTCGTAGGAAGCGACGGGTGGACCCCGGCTCGGGCCGATGCCGTCCGTACACTCGTGCAGGTGGGGCGTCCGCTTATCGTGTCGCAACCGCTCGAGTTTTCCATGCTCTGGGCCTGGGAGATGGAGATGATCCGTCGGGATGCCGGCGGCCCCATTGTTCCGATCCTCACGGCACGGCTTCACCCCTTCGTCGCACGGCTGCGAGAGGTTCTCGAGACGGCCCTGAGCGGCACCGGCCCGCTCGGCACGGTCGAATCATTCGTGCTCGAACGGCGGCAGTCGGACCGAAGCCGTGAGGCCGTGCTGGCGAGCCTCTCTCGCGATGCCGACCTCGTGCGGGCGATTGTGGGCGAGCCTGCGAAGCTTGCCGCGATGGGCGCCTCCATTGACGACACGGATTGGAATTCACTGACCGTCGGTTTCTCGGGGCCAGACCTCGTGCCCGTGCGATGGCAGGTAATCGGCGGCAGCGAGGGATCACTCGAGATCACGCTTCGCGGCAGCCAGGGCTTGATCGTTGTCGCGATGCCCGATGATCCTGAGGGGCCGTACCGCTGGTCGGGAGCAGACGAGCCACGTGACCCGCCAGCGTTTGATCCGGGCGAAACGATCCTCCAGGTTCTCGACGCGATCCTCCACGGCGAAGGTCCGCATCAATCGCCCGAGAACGGCCTTCCGCCGGCAACCTGGGCCGATGCGGCCCGGGCCGTTGAGCTTGCTGACACGGTGCCACGAAGCCTCACAAGAGGCAGGGCGATCGACCTCCACCGCGAGGAGTTCAGCGAGCTGGGAACATTTCGCGGCACCATGGCCTCCCTGGGCTGCGGCATCATCCTGGCGGCGCTGGTTCTCGTCGTGCTCGCGGCAGTCGTGGGGGGCGTAGCCAACGAACTGGGATGGGATTTTGGCGGCCGCATTGCAGGGGCCTGGCCGATTGTGGCCCTGGTGGTGCTCGGCGGATTCCTTGTCCTCCAGCTCCTCCCGCTTCTCGTAGCCGATCACCGGCGACATGAGTGAAAATTTCCGTGGCCATACCGGCCACGCGGCCGCGCTGACATGACCCCCCGTATGGGGGTAGTGCCAGGGATAGTGGAAAACTCTGCCGGGCCCTGGCCCCGGCAGTGGATCACGACCGCTCTTTGGCCGATCCACCGAAAGGAAGGCTTGTTGCCCAAGCGGCCAAACGGTTGGACGTGCCGAGTGAGGGGAGTGGACGCCGATGCGGATTCTGCGGACCAGTCTGCCGGTCGCCGCCATACTCATGGCCTCCGGTCTGGCTGCGTCGGCCACCGCCTCCGAGGCCCGCCGATCGGCAATTGTCGTGGCGGTCGCGAGCCAGCGTGACTCCGTCGTCAATATCCATGGGCAGAAGCTCGTGCCCTCGACCGACGATGCGACGGGCGAGCTCAAGCGGGTCAACGGCATGGGCACCGGCGTCGTGCTCGATCCCCGCGGCTACGTCGTCACGAACTTTCATGTTGTCGAGGGAGTCAAACGGATCGAGGTGACGCTGGCCAACGGCCGAACGGCCGCTGCCACGCTCTTGTCTCACGACCCCCGTACCGACCTTGCGGTTATCAAGCTCGACACGACCGAGCCGCTGCCGGTAGCCCGCATCGGCACATCGCGTGATCTCATGATCGGCGAGACCGTGCTGGCACTCGGCAACGCCTTTGGCTACGAGCACACGGTCACCCAAGGAATCGTTTCGGCGCTCCATCGCAACGTCGAAGTGAGCCGCACCCAGCGTTACGACGACCTTATCCAGACTGATGCGAGCATCAATCCGGGCAACTCTGGTGGGCCACTCCTCAACATCGATGGAGAAGTGATCGGCATCAATGTGGCTGTGCGGGCGGGCGCCCAGGGGATTGGCTTTGCGATCCCGATCGACCGTGTTCTCGACGTGGTCTCGGATCTCATTGCTGCCGAGCGAATTGGGCATACCTGGCACGGTCTTGTTGTGCGATCCGACGGTGGCCGCGGTGCATTTGTCGAGGCCGTTCACCGTCAGAGCCCGGCGGAATCCATCGGCGTTCGGGAAGGCGATCGTATCACGCAGATCAATGGCGTGACCGTTCTCCATCAACTCGATGTGGAACGAGCGTTGCTTGGCCGCAAGATCGGCGAACGAGTGCCTGTGACCGTCGTGCGGGCCGGTGCTGAGGAGCGGATCGAGATGTCGCTCGCGGCATCGCGGCGAGAAGGCCTTCCGATTGCCGAACGTTCCTGGCGGGAGATCGGGCTGAGGCTCGATCCTCTTCAGCCCGGGGCCGTGCAGAAACTTCAGTCGCGTTACCGTGGCGGGCTCCTCGTCACGGAAGTGCGGCCCGATGGCCCGGCGGCCGAGCAGGGCATCCGCAAGGGCGACATTCTCGTTGGCCTCCATGTCTGGGAGACAGTCGCTGCCGATAATCTCTCATACATCCTCGACAAGGCCGAGGAAGAGCATCTCAACCCGATCAAGTTCTACGTGCTCCGCGGCCGCGAGACGCTCTTCGGCCATATCGTCTCCGACACGCTCCGCCGGTAGGTGAGCCTGCGGCGAGCTTCCCGCGAGACAGCCGGGATACAATCCGGCCTTTGGCGCGACGACACGGAGCTTCCATGGGTTCGGAACAACAGTTCGTGGCAGACATCGTAGCCGGGCTGCCATCCGACCCGCGGCTGGAAGTGGCCGCCGGCGACGACGCCGCGGTTCTACGGCCTCCTGCCGGCCGCCGAACGGTGGTCACGGTCGACATGCTCATGGAGGGTGTCGATTTTGTACTCGGCGCCGGGTGCTCACCACGCGCCGTGGGACACAAGGCGCTCGCGGTCAGCTTGAGCGATCTGGCCGCGATGGGGGGGCGACCTGAGGCAGCGTTCGTGGCCGTCGCGCTGCCGAGGCAGGGTGGTGACACACTCGGCCGTGAGATTCAACTCGGGCTTGCATCGCTTGCCGATGAGCATGGCATCGCACTGGCCGGAGGCGATACCAACTCCTGGGACGGTCCGCTCGTGCTGAGCGTGACAGCGATCGGGAGTGTGCCACCAGGTGGAGCGTGGCGGCGAGACGGAGCTCGCGTAGGTGACGTCCTTGTGGCAACGGGGCGATTTGGTGGCAGCATCCTTGGCCGTCACCTCGCGGTCGCGCCCAGGTGCCGTGAGGCCGCTGCCATCGCCGGAGCTTTCGAGGTGCATGCCGCCATCGATATCAGCGACGGACTTTCCCTCGATCTCTCGCGAATGATGGAGGCCAGCCAGACCGCTGCGGTCATCGATCTGGACGCCGTGCCCATCCATCCCGATGCCGCTCGGTTGGCTGCCCAGGATGGCTGCCCCGCGATCGACCACGCCCTCGGCGACGGCGAGGATTTTGAACTGGTACTCGCGGTACCGCCGGCCGAGGCCCAGCGGCTCATCGCGACGATGGCCGCTGATCCTGCTCTCGCGTCGCTCTCCATCATCGGCGAAGTCATCGCGGGGGCCGGCCTCCAGGCCCGACGAGAGCGTGGCGTGGCACAGCCGCTGGCGGTCCAGGGCTACGAGCACAGGTTTACCTGATGGGAACGAAGGACATGCCGTCATCCGCCGACACTGAAGCCACGGTGACGATCGCTGTCGCAGATGAGGCCTCGCTTGTGTCGGTCGCCGCCCGCCTCGTTGCGGTGCTGCCACGGGCTTCATTCGTGGCGCTCTCCGGCGACCTCGGTGCCGGCAAGACGACGCTTGTGAAATACATCGGTGCTGCCGCGGGACTCGATCCCGCCGAGATCGTGAGCCCGACCTTTGGGCTTATTCATGAGTATCAGTCGGCGGAGCCCGCACGACTGATACGAATTGTGCACGCCGACATGTACCGACTCACCGGCGTCGGCGATCTCGCCGAAACCGGCTGGGATGATGCCGTCGCTGGCGAGTGCTGGGTGTTCGTGGAATGGCCCGAGCGCATCGCCGCCGCGCTGCCCACAGACCGTATCGATCTTGCAATCGGAATTGATTCCCCCTCCGCCCGAACGCTTACGCTCACAGGCCGCGGGCCGATCCACGCGAGCCTCGTTGCCGCCCTCGCCGCCGGGTGATCCAGGCTGAACGCTATGCTGAGGGCACCATGCGACTCCACCCCTCCAGTTCACTCCTGTGTGTGATCGACGTTCAGGAGCGACTGCTTCCCGTCGTGCCCGGTGCCGATCGGGTCGTCGCTCGCTGCCGGCGGCTGGCCGAGGCCGCCAGGATCCTCGGCGTCAGGGCGGTGCTCACTGAGCAATACCCGCGGGGCCTGGGGCCGACACCCGTGTCACTTGCCCATCTGCTTCCGCCAGCGGTTGCAAAAATGGCATTCAGTTCCGCCGGGTGTGCCCCCGTGGAGGCAGCGCTTGCCGATGGCATGTCGTCCGTCGTGCTCGCCGGTCTCGAAACCCATGTCTGCATTTCTCAAACCGCTCTTGACCTTCTGGCTGCGGGCAAGCATGTGTTTCTCGCCGTCGACGCGGTTTCGGCGAGGCATGCGATCGACCACGAGACGGCAGTGCGTCGGCTCGAGGCGGCGGGCGTCATTCCCACGACCTCCGAGGCGATCCTCTTTGAGTGGTGCCGCACGGCCGAGCACCCCCAGTTTCAGGCCATCCGTCAGCTCATCCTCGATCCACGGTGAGGCCGTTGCCTACGGCGCGAGGCCTGATGCCGGATCGGTTGGTGGCGAGGCCGTGAGATCCACTGAGGCCGTGGGCCTTGCGGCTTCGGCGAGGGCCCTGAGCCTGGCCACCTTGAGAGCAGCCGTCGGTTCGCCTGGCTTTTCATGCCCTGGCGCAGAACCAAAGCGGATCACAAACTCATCGTCGCCGGCGAGCTCCCACACATGTTCGTTCTCGGAGAGCGTGTGGGGACGGCAGGCGACAAGGTCGAGCCGCTCCCATTCGGGGCCAATCACCGAGGCAACGGCAGCAGCCTCCTCGACGAGTGGATCACCCCAGGTAAAACCCACGGCGCCTCGCGGCCCCGAACGGATGCCCGTGATCTTGGGATAGTGGGCCGCGGCCTCAGACGTAAAGTCTTCGCTCGGCAGGAGAATCCCCTCAGCGTCTACGGGCAGCAGCCCGCCCGGCACGGCCACCATGGCCACAGGCTCGCGGCAGCGAATCTCCACCGTGGCGCCGGCCGGGTGACGGAGCTTCACGGTCACGACTTCCCGCACCCACGGATGAATATCAAAAGCCCTCGCGAGCCGGCGGGCAAGCTCCGGGTCGTCGAGCGGGAGGCCGCTGTCTAGGCTCGCGTCGCGGAGCGCTTCGCTTTTGATGTCGGCGAGAATCCATGGGCCGATCCCGACGACCTCAACGTCTTCCGGGTAGAGGATGTTAGCCCGTGCCATGCGGACGTCCGATGCGTAGCGGTCCCAGGCGAGCCAGCCGGCGATGGCGGCAACGGCTACCACCAGGATGCCACCTAAGCCAGCCCGATGCTCGACGAACAACACGGCCATACCCCGTCGCGCGGGCGGAGCGGGGGATAGCTCGGTAGGGCGACGGCGAGGGGGAGTGGCATTCATGCGTGTCATACTTGTCATGCTTGTGCGGTCGCACGACTGCTCACCAGACGCGAATGAGGGGCACGAGCTCAACACCGAGTCGCTGCCGCACCCGATCGCGAACAAGCTCGACGAGCCCGCGGACATCGTCGCTGGAGGCCCGCGAAGAAGACACGACATAGTTGGCATGTGGCGCATAGACCGTCGCACCACCGCTCGAGAGGTCACGGCCGCCAGATTGTTCGATGAGCGACTCGGCCGTCATGCCGAGAGGATCCTTGAACATCATGGCCACGCTTCGCGTGCCGCCAGGCTGTCCGCCGCGGCCGAGGATCCACTGCTTCTGCATCCGCTTGGTCAGGATCGCCGGAGCCTCGTCGTCGAGCTCGAATCGGCAGTTCACCACAATCGCGTCGTCGAGGTTGCTCCAGCGAGACTCAAACGCGAGGCGGCTGCGGTCGCGGGTTTCGACGGTGCCATTCGGCAGCATGACGGTCACGTCTCGCACCCGCTGCCCGATATCACCGCCATGACCTCCCGCGTTGCCCACCACAGCGCCTCCCACGGTGCCGGGGATGTCGACGAGCATCTCGAGCCCGGCGAGCCCGGCCTGCACCGCGGCCGATACCACATGCACAAGCTTGGCTCCCGCGCCCGCCTTCAAAAACGGAGGCTCGACGGCGATCTCACTAAACGCTGGAGCGGAGAGTCGCACGACCATGCCTGAAAATCCCGTCGTGGGGACCAAGACATTCGAGCCACCGCCGATCACGCGGAGTGGGATCGACTGTTCCTGGCATCGCCTTACCACGCCAGCGAGTGCATCCAGATCGACGGGTTCGCAGAACCACGCCGCTGCGCCGCCGAGGCCAAGCCACGTATGCGGGGCCAGTGGCTCCGCCCGCGACACGGCCACAGCCAGGTCATCAAAGGGAGTGCCTTCTGTCGTGTTGGTCGTTGGTTCACTTGCCTCAGATCGCATCGTCATCGCCCCTCCATCTCACGCCACGGAAACGCCAGGCGGACGAACTCGACCGCCGGCATGCACCGGGATTGTGCCGCACCGCGAGGGGCAGCGTCCATGGCGGCCATCAGGCGGCGCCGCGGACGCCGCTCGCGGGCACTCCGTGGGCGAGTTGCAGCCAACCGTCCACGAGCGTGGCAAGCGGAAATCGGCTCATTTCCAGGGCGTCTGGCGGATGGACGCCGCATCGGGAGTCGCCCAGCACGAGCGCACAATCGTTGCCGCCCAGCGACCCGAGGAGGCGATCGATCCGAGCGTAGGCAGCAATCTCTCGTTCGCCGGCCGTGTCGGCCAGCACCGCCGAGGGCACGAGCACGCAGGCATCACAGTGTCGGGCGACGAGTGAGCCAAACTCATCATCGCCGAGTCTTGCAGCCAGTGGTTCCTCGGCGAGCACCGCAAGACGACCGGACGTGAGCCGTCGAAGACTTGCAAGCGTTGACGACAGGGCGTGGCCGGTCGATGGCATGTCAAGGAACACCGCCGCATCCTGACCGCGGGCAATCCGCTCAACTCGGCCAGGCACACATCCGGCTGCCTCGATGCCTTGGACGGCAAGGTGGAGCGGAATGCCATATCGGGATCCCACGGCGATGGCGAGAAGGCTGTCGCGAACGAACGACACAACGGGCGGGTCAAGTGTGAGGGGCGTAATTTGGCCACCGGATGCGGCGAGCACCATCCGGCCAAAGAGGCCCGCCTCGACGGGGGTCGCCGACACATCACAGCCATTCATGAGGCCAGCCGTGCGATATGTGCCGCCTGCGGGCAGTGCGCGGATGAGCCGCTCGAGTGGACGGCGTGTGACGCCCGTCACAAGGACACCACCGGCGGACAAGGTGGCGACGGCCGCAGCGGATGTGCGGGCGGGTGGAGCGGTCACCACCGTCGGCACGCTGTCATCATGATGGGCGAGGGCCGGTTGCGCCGTGCTCGTGACGACCACGGTGTCGGACCAAACGCCGGTGAGCGCACCTGCCTCGATGGCGTGCCCCGACACCTCGACCACGGCATGGGTGCAGCCACTCTCAGCGAGTCGATCGAGCCATCGCGTGAGCTTTCCCTTGCGGGCATAGTCGCTCATGGCGGGGATGTCATCGTCGAGGCCCAGGCAGCCCAGGTCGGAAAGCACCCCGACGCGAAGCCCGGCTTCAGCGAGGACCGCGGCGGTCAGCCATGCGGTGGTCGTTTTGCCGCTCGTGCCAGTGACCGAAATGACCCGCAGGCGATTGCGCGGAAAGCCTTCGCGTTTCCCTCGAAACTCCGAGCCCTTTGAGTCAGCCCCCGAATGACCGACGGATTTCCTGCGCATCGCATGGCCTCCTGCCTGATGAGTTCCTCGGTGAAAAACCGACGGTTGCTGGCGGGTTCATCCTTGAACACCGTCATGCATGGATTCTCGATACAGAGGAAACTCGGTCAATCCCAACTTGACTCATCAGAACGGGAGCGCCACCCGCTCCTTACCCCGCCCTCCCTGCTTGACACCGTCGGAGCAGCGGGAGCGGCCGAGTTGCTGGCACGTCTGGTCTCGCGATACCTTCATCACCATGTCTGTCGCCCAGCCGGCTTCCGCAGCGGTGATCCCTGGGCGGTATTCCGCGCTCTGGGTGGGCACAGACGCAACTGCCGACCTCCGGCTCGCGAAAGCGGGCGCGGCGCGGCTTGCGGACCTCCATGTCGTCGAATCGGCCACCGAGGCAGTCGCGCACCCGCCCAAGCCGTTTCAAGAGCGGTCTCCCGCCGTGATCCTCATGGCCTCATCGAGCCCAGGCGGATGGCCGTTGGGCGATGCTGTCACGCTTTCGATCCGTTGGCCACTGGCGCCCGTGGTCAGTGTGGCTGCGAGCCTGGTCGATGGCCGGCGGCGGAGTGGGCCAGCGATTGCGGGTGTCGAGGAGGTTCCGTGGCATGACCTTCCGGGGAGACTCGCAGCGTGGCTTTCCGATCGGGATGCGGGCCGCCCGGGAGTGCTCGGCCTGCCAGCGACGGCGCGGCGCGAAGAGGGCATTTTCGAAGGGATTCGTCCACGAGCGATGGGGCTTCGTGCTGCCGTGGCGGCGATGCGGCCTGCGGATCTCGACGGGCTTGCGGACCTGGTGGCGGCAACGGGTGCGAGCGTGGCGGCCCGAAGCATGGGCCGCCCGCCACTCGATGACACCACAGAAGTGCTTCTCTGGGATGTCGGGATGATCGACTCATCCACGCTCGCCTGGCTCCGGATGCTGGTAGCCAATCGACCGGGCCGATGCGTCATCGTGCTCGAATCGTTTCCGCGGGCCGAGACGACCCGTGCGGCACTCGATGCGGGGGCAGCGGCCGTTATGGGCCGACCGTGCGGCGTGGAAGCCCTCGCAGGGACGCTCCTCTTCTTCCGTTCCGGGGCCTCATGACGGATGAGTTGTTGATATTCGAGGGCGTAGGCCACAAGGACCCACGGAATGCCATAAGGGAACCCTTCAAACATCAATAACTCGGGCTTGGAGCGTTGGCTCGTGGCCGCTACGATCTCGGCCCTCCCGGAGGCCATCGTGGCCCGCCACACCCTCATGCTTGTCGCTGTTCCGCTGCTTGCGGCCGGCTGCGCACACATGATCGCATCTCCAGGCTGGCATACGGTCTCGCTCACGAAAGCCGCCGTCCCCGGTGGGCCGTGGTCGAAGCCGGCTGGTCTGCCTGACCGCACCGAGGTGCTTGCTGGACAGCTTGTCATCCACGCCGATTTTCCCCTCGCGGGGCAGCACCGGCTGGTGCGAGAGCTCGAGTCGTTGCGGGCCGAAGTAAGCCAACGGCTCGGCCTTCCGATCTCGGACGAGCCGATTCATCTCTATCTCTTCGAGACGCCCGAACGCTTCGAGGCTTTTGTCGCGAGAGAGTTTCCGACGTTCCCATCGCGTCGCGCGTTCTTTGTCGTGACCGACACGAGTCTTTCAGTGTTCGCAGCATGGCAGGATCGCGTTGCGGAAGACCTTCGGCATGAGACGACCCACGGCTATGTCCATGCCGTTGTGCCAGCCGTGCCGCTCTGGCTCGATGAAGGGATTGCTGAATACTTCGAGCTACCACGGTCCGATCAGGGCTTGCATACGGCCCATGTGGCACACCTCGCTGGCCGACTCATCGAAGGCACGTGGCAGCCTGATGTGGCCAAGCTCGAGGCGCTCGCGTCGGCTGGCGAGCTCTCGCAGGACCACTACGCCGAAGCCTGGGCCTGGGTGCACTGGCTGCTCGACACGACACCTGAGCGACGAGCACTTCTCGAGGAGTACCTCGCCGACATCCGTCGCGATCCCGCCACGCCGCCTCTCTCCTTCCGCCTGCGACGGCTTTCTGGCAACCCTGCCGCCGAGCTCAAGATGCATGTCGAGGCACTCGCTGCCTCTCCGAGTCGCGACGACTGACGCCATACGACGACGGCTGCGATCACACCCCTCGCCAGATCATGGCCACGTTCGTCGTGAGAGACCCACCCATATTGAAGGTCATCACGGTCCGCGCATCGGCAACTTGCCGCTCGCCGGCATCACCGCAGACCTGCCGATACATCTCCACCACCTGCCGCACTCCCGTCGCCCCAACGGGATGGCCGTCGCCGATGAGCCCACCCCCAGTGTTGACCGGCATCGAGAACGGAGGCCGCGTGCCCACACCAACCTCCATGCGGGCATGCGGAAGCGTCGTGGCCCCCGACTCGAGGACCACCGCTGCCCTGCCGGGCTCGGCCCAGCCGAGCGCCTCATAGGCCACGAGCTCCGTGATCGAAAAGCAGTCGTGAACCTCCGCGGCATCGAGGTCGCGAGGGGTTATCTCCGCCATCGCATACGCCTGCTCCGCCGCTCGTCGCACCAAAGGGAAATCTGGCACATCCTTGCCGTCGAGCCGCAGCACATCGGTGGTGTGCCCGAATCCCAGGAGCCGCATCGACCGACCAACCCGTAAAAACCTGTCCGACGCCAGCACCAGGGCCGCGGCACCGTCGGTGATCTGTGAGCAGTCTGTGATCTTGAGAGGTGGAGCAAACCGTGGGTTGGTGTCGCATGCCGTCATGGCTTTCTCGAGCGACATTCCGGCGTCTCGCATCTGTGCGTGCGGGTTGCGACGGGCGTGGGCATAGTTCTTGAGCACGACCGTCGCGAGCGCGTCCTCCGGGAGGCCATGCCGGGCAGCGTACGCCTCGGCGATCCCCGCAAACATCTTGGGCATCATGTGCTCGCCATAGTGCGGCTTCTCGGCATTCCAGTCAGCCGCGGCCGCGAGCACATCGGCACCCTCGGCTGGCGACATCGTTTTCTGTTGCTCCGCGCCGACCACGAGAACGACGTCGTACACGCCACCACGAATCCAGTGGGCCGCCGTCAGAACCGCAACGCTCCCAGAGGCGCAAGCGGCTTCGGTATGGAGCGTTGGGATGCCACGCAGTGCGTCATCGACTCCGATGAGCAGCGCCCCGAGGTGAAGCTGGCGTGTATAGAGGCCGCCTGCAAAGTTCCCCACAACGCCTGCCTCGATTGTGGCCGGGTCCAGGCCTGCATCCGCTATGGCCGCCCGCCCTGCCTCGCCGATCACGTCCTGCAGGAGAAGACCCTCCTTGCGGAGATTTCGTTTGAAATCGGTCCTTCCCACGCCGATGACATGGACGTTTCGATTCATGATGACCCCGGCTCCATTGTACGAACGGCGCTCACCGAGAGACAATCGGTCAAAGCGAGCGTCTCATGGATTTCACAAACAAGATCGTCTTCGTCACAGGAAGCTCCCGAGGAATCGGTGCGGGGCTCATTCGAGCGTTTGCTGCCAGGGGGGCCAGGTGCGTCGTAAACTATGTCGATGACGCTGCGGGTCGCAACCGTGCGGAGGCCACGGCGGTTGCCTCCGAAACAGGCGCCGCTATGACCGTCGAGTGCGACGTGGCGGACCACGCCCATGTCGGCGAGGCCATGCGGGCGATTGTCGAGCAGCTCGGCGGGATCGACATCCTCGTCAACAACGCCGGCATCCTCCGCGACCGTTCGCTCAAGAAGATGACACCCACCGACTTTGGCGACGTCGTGCGGGTGAACCTTGGCGGTGCGTTCAATACGCTGCAGCATGCCACGACGCTTCTGCGCCCAGGCGGGCGGATCATCAACATCGCATCCGTTGCCGCCTTCACCGGATTCTTCGGCCAGGCCAACTACGCGTCGAGCAAGGCCGGCCTCGTGGCGCTCACCAAGGTGGCCGCGCGAGAGTTTGCGCGGCAGGGCACAACAGTCAACGGCGTGGCCCCCGGCTTTGTCGACACGGAGATCATCAAAGACATGCCGGCTGACGTCACGGAGAAGTTCATCTCGCAGATTCCACTGCAACGCCTCGGCCTGGTGGACGACGTCGTCAACGCCGTCTTGTTCCTCGCCGCGGCCGAGTCAAGCTATATCACCGGCCACGTGATCCATGTCAACGGTGGCTTTTTCATGTAAGGGAAGACATGCTTCGTGACGCCGATCGACCGCCGCCCGCAGCACCCGATGGGAATGATGCCATCTCGCTCATTCTCGCGCAGGCGGGTCGTCGCCCCGAGGAGATCGCATCGCTCGCCACCCTCGACGATGCCGACCGCACCGCCGAGCGGCAGTTCACAGGTGAGCCGCCAACGCTCACAACGCTCTTTGGCTCGGCCCGCGCCGCCGATCTCGACCCTGGAGAGTTTCGACCGGAGCCCGATGTTGCGGCCGCTATGGCAGCATGCCTCGATTTCGTGCTTGCCCGCAAGAAGGCGGGCACGCTCCTCGATCACGACCGGATGCTTTTTGCTCCCGACACGATCACGGGTCTCGCCTCCCGCGGATTTTTCGGGCTCGCTATTCCGAAGCAGTACGGCGGTAGCGGGGCGATGCTCGGGGATCTCGGGCCGCTGCTGCGGGCACTCACGCTCGTCCATCCCGACCTTGCGGTCATGTTCGAGGTCCATAATTTTCTCGGCCCGGTGACGCCGCTCCTCGACTTCGGCACCGAAGACCAGAAACAGCGATTTCTTCCACGGATGGCCCGTGGCGAGTTGCTCGGGTCATTCGCGCTCACGGAGCCCGGCGCGGGGGCCGACCCGAGTCGCCTCTCGCTTGCCGCCCGCCGCGACGGAGACCGCTGGCTCGTAAGCGGCGTGAAGTGGCCGATTACCAACGTCGTCTATGGCGGCCTCTGCGTCCTTGTCCTGAAGCTCGTCGGAGAGAACCTGCCGGTGGGTCGCGATTCGGCGATGCTCCTCTTCGAAGTGCCGCCGACCGACACCGACCATTTCCAGATGGTCCGCAACCGGCTCCACGCTTTTGACTATTTGTGGAATGCACGGTTTCGCCTCACCAACTGCCCCGTGCCACTCGACAACCTCCTCGGGCCGCTCGGCAAGGGCCTTGCCCAGGCCTTCAGTTCGCTTGCCAAAGGCCGCGGCGGCATCTGTGTGAATAGTGCCGTCAAGATTTTTCGACTCATCGCCCAGTTGGCAAAGAATCCGACGGTGCGCGACAGCCCACCGTCGGACGACGGGGCAGGGGGGTGGCTATCGTTTCGCACTACGTTTGGCCGTCCGATCGGCGCGTCGCCGAGAGTTCGCACATGGATGGGCAAGGCCGTCGCGCGGGCACTGGCCAGCCGAGCGCTTGGTGACATGTGCTTTCGGCTTGCGGCGAACGGTGTTCGCGACGAGACGCTCGGCATGATCGCCAAGGTCTACGCCACGAAGTCGCTTCTCGAAACGGCGATCCGTGCCTACCAGGTGCAGGGGGGGCGATCGGTGCATGTGGACGAGCGCCGCGGTGCCGCCGGGCACCCTGATGAGCCGTCCGCCGGCCACACGCCGATTGAGAACTACATCGGCGAAAACATGCACGAGTTTGCGATCGCCACGGTGTATGAGGGCCCGAATCCCGTCCTCGCCGACGTTGGGGCACCAAACGCGATGACCCGCGGCATTCGCACGGAGTATCTCGAGCCGATCGGCCTCGCGGAGGCCAAGGGCTCGTTTGCCCTTCTCCCGAAGACCCGCTTTGCGGCATTTGTCACCAAGACCATCCTCGGGTCGTATCTTCCTGTGTCGAGTTCGCTCGGGGGCATCGGGCCGCTCTCACCCGCACGGCGACGCTGGATCCGTCGAGGGCTTCGGCGCAACCGTATCCTCGGCCGGCGAATTCTCTGGGTGATCGCCCGCTACCAGAAGTCGTTCATGGACGAGAGTTTTTTGCTGGGCGACGAGGGGGGGATTTTTGATCAGCTCTGCGGATCGACTGCGGCGCTTGTGTACGCCGTGGCCCTGCGGAACGAATCGCCTGATGAATCGCTCGTCGCCGACGCCCTTGATCTGGAAGCCGATCTCCTCCTGCGAGGCCAGAGCCCAACGCCCACGCTTCAGCGGCGTTGGGCGGAGATCGGTCGTCGCGTCATCGATCCAAAGTCGGAGCTCTATCGTGAGCTCATCGCCGATATCGAGGTGAGCCAGATTCCGCTCGACCCGCGGCATATCGATTCCTTCATCTGACCTCGTGTGAACACGGTTGCGTCACTTGCCTTTCCTGGAGCGACTTTCATGACTCTCCTCGTTCACGTCGAGTCACCGTGTCCTGGTGTCGCCGTTCTCACGCTCGATCGACCCGAGCGGCGAAATGCGCTGTCCATCGCCCTGCTTGAGGCACTCGTGCGCGAGATCGAGGCCATCGAAGCTGCCAAGACAACGCGGGTCGTCATCGTCCGCGGTGCCGGCCCCGTCTTCTCCGCCGGTCTCGATCTGGCGGAGGCCGCTGATCCCAAGCTCGTCGAAACCTCGGCCCACCATGTTGCCGCAGCCCTTCATGCCCTTCGAAACGCTCCGCTCATCTCCATCGCGGCCGTTCATGGAGGTGCCTACGCCGGCGGCGCCGGCCTCATGGCCGCGTGCGACATGGCGATCGCGGCCTCCGATGCCAAGATTGGATTTCCCGAGGCCCGCCGCGGCCTGCTCCCGGCGCTTATCTGCGAGGTGCTTTGTGACAAGGTGCGGGCGGGCGACCTCGCGGAGCTATTCCTCGTGGGCGATGCGATCGATGCTACCCGTGCTCGCGAGATTGGCCTCGTGCAGCGCGTGGTGCCCGCGGGGCTTCTTCTTGACGAGGCGCTCGCGATGGCCGCGGGCATTCTCGCCGGTGGGCCGCAGACGATCGAGCACACAAAAGCGCTCCTGCGGCGCACCTACGATCGATCGTCCTCCGACTCGGCGAGCTCGCTGACCGAGCACCTCGCCGCAAGAAAGAGCCCCGAGGCCATCGAAGGCCTCCGCGCCTTCCTCGAAAAACGTCCGCCGCACTGGTTGGACTAAGAGCCTATCCCAGAACCGGTCGTAAGCCCCGAGGTCGAGCGAGCGGCAGGCTGGCAAGGAAGGCGAAGCAGGCGAATCCAGGGAGATTCGTCGATGCAGCCTGACGCAGCCCAGCGTGCCGCGCAGCCGACCGAAG
>JBGTGN010000104.1:0-35955 GCA_041746715.1 Pirellulales bacterium
CTTTGCGGAGGCCGACCCCATCCTGTCGCGGGGAAGGCAACAGTGATGTCGAACGCTCATGGCAAGTCCGACATGACCCCCACGGAGTCGAAGACCACAGGCACGGCTGGAAACTTTCCTCACGGAAGCCGAGAGACCCCGGCGACATCCGCTTCTTCCATGGAAGCGGATCGGTCAGAGAAGGCGAGAAGCCGAACGTCTGACATGCACGTCGTCGGGGAGTCAGACAGTCCCATAGTACCGAAGAAGCCGGCGAACAACGGTAGCGTGCCGCTACTCGCGGAGCCGGTGGAGGGAAGGGGACTGACCAAGGAGAACGCGGAGCAATTGCTACTGGCCCGGACTCAACGCCGGAACTCGGACGGAACCCCGTTCGTACCCAGGTCGCGCGGATTGCTCGGCGTACGACAAGCGGCACGCAAGGATCGGAGGTTGAAGTTCACCAGTTTGCTTCACCACATCACGCCGGAGCTTCTGCGGGCGAGTTTCTTCGAACTGAAGAAGCAAGCCTCGCCGGGCATTGATGGCGAGACATGGCGAGATTTCGCGATCGGACTCGAACAGCGGATCGACGATCTGCATGGGCGAATCCATCGCGGTGCTTACCGAGCCAAGCCCTCCAAGCGGAGCTACATCCCCAAGCCTGATGGCAAAAGGAGACCGCTTGGAATCGCTGCCCTGGAAGACAAAGTCGTCCAGCAAGCCGCACGCACGGTGCTGGAAAGCATCTACGAACAGGACTTCCTGGGTATCAGTTACGGCTTTCGTCCTGGACGGAGCTGCCACCGAGCCCTGGATGCACTGTACGTGGGGATCAAGAAGCGAAAGGTGGGCTGGATTATCGATGCGGATATTCGAGGCTATTTCGACAACATCAGCCACGAGTGGCTGGTCAAGTTCTTGGAGCATCGAATCGCTGATCGACGGATGCTGCGGCTCCTGAAGAAATGGCTCAGGGCCGGGGTGTCGGAAGATGGCGAGTGGTCTCCCACGACCGTCGGAACCCCGCAGGGGGCGGTGATCTCACCGCTTCTTGCGAACGTGTTCCTTCACTATGTGTTGGACCTCTGGATTCATGACTGGCGGAAACGCCATGCCAAGGGTGAGGTGATCGCCGTACGGTACGCAGACGACTTCGTGATCGGATTCCGCGAGGGAGCCGACGCCCGAAGATGTTTGGCCGACCTTCAGGAGCGGTTTGCCAAGTTCGGCTTGGAGCTGCATCCAGAGAAGACTCGGCTGATCGAATTCGGACGGTACGCCGAGGAGCGTCGAGCGAAACGCGGCGAAGGCCCACCCGAGACATTCGACTTTCTGGGTTTCACCCACATCAGTGGGAAGACACGGAAAGGCGATTTCACGATCCACCGCAGATCGTCGCGGAAGAAGTTTCAGGCCAAGCTCTTGGCGATCAAGACGGAACTGCTGCGGAGGATACACCACGACCTTGCTCAGGTCGGTCGGTGGTTGCGAAGCGTGTTTCAGGGCTGGGTGCAGTACCATGCTGTCCCCGGAAACTCTGAACGCTTGCAACAATTCCAAGACGCGATTCAAGCCATGTGGCTCCGCGTGCTGCGACGACGCAGCCAACGCGGTCGCCGCATGAACTGGAGCAAGTTCTCAAAGATCGCCAATCGCTGGCTCCCGACGCCGAGAATCCTTCACCCGTACCCTGACGTGCGGTTTGCCAGTCATCATCCAAGGTAGGAGCCGTATGCGGTAGTTCTGCACGTACGGATCTGTGCGGGGGGCGGCCCGAAAGGGCCGTCCCTACCGCGATCATCATGTGTGCAAGGCAATCTGTTTTCAAGATGAGAGGAGGCCTCTCGTGATCGGCTGACAGGAGCTGGTCACAAACCGGCCCGTGCTGCATTGGTCAAGAGCCATTGTGGCGAGCGACGGGTTGAAAAGGCGTGGCTTGACTGCGTCAGGTGGGATTCGTGAAGTCGAACGTAAGTGAACCGTTGATGAAGTGTCGAAACGGTCTACAGACGACATCAGAACCGGGGTCGGGATAAGCATGACGGGTGTCTGTAGTCCTGGTCATGCGGTGTCCGGCATAGAGACGGCGAGAGCACGAATCGGGCTTGGAAACGGAACCTTGGAACCTGTCGCCTCGATGCGAAGGGAGACGCTCAAGCGGAAGCCCCGCGAGAGCTTGAGTACCGATGCGAGGCACAGGGGCGGAACGATCCGTAGTAGCGTTGAAGGGCAGGTAATCTGCCTGGAGCGAAGGGGTCGTGTCATCGTGTCTCTGGGCAACGGGCCAACTGCTTTGGCAGGAGGAGCCTATGCCTGAAGGCAAACCGTTTGTGATTTCGAAGTCGGGCGTTCTGGAGGCATGGAGAAAAGTTCGTGCCAACCAGGGTGCCGCGGGAGTTGATGGCACGTCGGTGAAAGACTTCGAGCGGCGGTTGAAGAACAACCTCTATCGAATCTGGAACCGGATGTCGTCAGGGTCCTATGTTCCTCCGGCAGTTCGACGGGTGATGATCCCGAAGAGCGACGGAAAGGAGCGGCCGCTCGGGATTCCGACTGTGGGAGACCGGGTGGCGCAGATGGTCGTAAAGATGCACCTGGAAGCGATTGTGGAACCCCTGTTCCACACCGACAGCTATGGCTATCGGCCAGGGAAGTCGGCGCTCGATGCCGTCGGCGCATGTCGCCGTAGGTGTTGACGTCACGACTGGGTGGTGGACGTGGACATCAAGGGGTTCTTCGACAACATCGATCACTCCTTGATGATGCACGCGGTTCGGAGCCACACGGCCTGTCCGTGGGTTCTGCTCTACATCGAGTGTTGGCTGAAGGCCCCGGTTCAAGTCGGGGATGGAGGACCAGAGGCAAGGGATCGTGGCACACCTCAGGGTGGCGTGATCTCACCGCTTCTGGCCAACATATTCTTGCATCACGTGTTCGATATGTGGATGGCTCAGGAGTTTCCTGGGTGCCCGTTCGAGCGGTATGCGGATGATGTCGTGATGCATTGCCGCACGGAAGGTGAGGCACAGAAGGTCAAGCACGCGGTGGAGCAGCGATTGAAGCGATGTCGACTCGAGGCGCATCCCGAAAAGACGCGGCTCGTGTACTGCCAGGACAGCAATCGACGCCGAGAATATCCACATATCCAGTTCGACTTTCTGGGATACGGCTTCCGGCCTCGTTCAGCCCGCAACCAGAAGACAGGGAAGTGCTTCACCAGCTTCGTCCCGGCGATGAGCCGGAAGGCGATGAAGGCGATCGTACTTGCCGTCCGGCGGTGGCGGTTGCACAGGGCCAGCGACAAGGAACTGGCAGACTTGAAGCGAATGTTCGACAACAGCATTTGCGGCTGGGTGAACTACTACGGCCGCTATTGTCCCACCGCGTCTCGGCGACCGTTCGACTGCATCAACAGGCGATTGGTTCGCTGGGTCATGGCGAAGTACAAGCGATTCCGTGTTCACCAGGGAGCGGCGACGCTTTGGCTTCGTCGTATCGCACGAGAACAGCCCACGCTGTTCTCGCACTGGCGGATCGGGTTCGTGCCGTGAGGCAACGGGATGACAGGAGCCGGATGAGTGGAGACGTTCACGTCCGGTTCTGGGAGAGCGAGGGGGTGCGATTCCCCCCTCGCCACTCACCCTTGACGAGGGGCGCGTGCGTTGTTGGGTACGGACGTTCAGTATCCGTTCGGGAGGGCCCAGCGATGACGATTGCCCGGCGATTGCTTGTGGATGTGGAGTTGCCGCGGTACTACAACTGCATTTCCGGGCGTGTTTCGCCAGGCATTTCTCTGCGGCGAGGGCTTTGATCGCCGCACGGCTCGAGGTTGTGGCCAACCAGTTCGCGGTATCCTCTGCGGCTTCGCCATCCTGGATGACCACCTTCACGTGCTCTGCCGACTCGATCCGAGTGTTGCCGGTGGCCGGAGCCCGAATCGAAGGCTACCCTGCGCGGTTGGTTTCATGGGCTCTCCGAGGGAGGCTCACGTCACCGATCGACCGCGAGGCGGTCGCGGGCTTGATCAGCCCAGGGGCTGTCAGGGGCGAGCGTGAGGAACCGGCGAAGGTGTCGGCGGGCATCGACGTCGCGACCAAGCGAGACGAGCACACCGGCCATGTGCCAGTGGGCGTCGGCGTAGTCGGGCTCTTGCCGCAGAACTCCCTCGAGCGCCGCGACGGCAAGCTCACCCTCGCCGAGCTCGGCGAGGACGCAGCCGAGGCTGGTGCGGGCACGCAGGTGGTCGGTATCGATTTCGATCGCGGCGTAGTACCGCTCGCGGGCAGCCGTGAGGTCACCGGCCCGGTAGAGCAGCTCGGCGAGCATGAAGTTCACTTCGGCCGACGGGCCTTGCGCCTGGAGCACCGCCCGAAGCGCCTCAGCAGCCTCCACATACTCTCCAGCCGCTTCGAGATCATCGGCGAGATCGAGGATCTCTTCCACGACATCACCACGAGGAGGACGGGGTGGCGACCGAGGCGGACATTCGTCTTCGAGACGTTCAGTCAACTCGACAACCACCGGGCCATCGTCGTCTGTGTCATAGCCCAGCGACCCACCGAGGGAGTCGGTGTAGAACGGGAGTTGGAGTTGGCCACCAGCGCCGAGGAGGCGTCCATCACTGGCGATCGACATGCGACGGCCGTCGAGCACCACCCGATCGACCGCCTCGGCGGCCGCTTGGACACCACCCGGCGCAAGCCCGGCGAGCTTCGTGTCGATCTCCCGGAGGGAGAGGCCCGAGGCGAGGAGCTTGGCGAGCCGCTGGCCGATGACAAGCTGCCCGAAATCGAGCCACTCGAGGGAGCCCGACGACACCGACACGGTCAGGAGCCCGGTCCGAATCCAATGGCGGATTGCCGCGGCCGGCACGCCAAGCAGATCGGCCATCATCGCGGCTGAGTGAAGCCGACGCACGCCTGCATCGTCGTCCGTCGTATGTTCCGGCTGCAACCCATCCGGCGGAGTGGGGGCGAGTGTGGCGTCGTCCGTGACAAGCTGTGACATGACCGGGCGATCCTACCAGTCGAAGGCCCGGTTCGAGACCTTCTCGCCAGGAAAATCCTCGGGCAGCGGAATCGTCACCCTCCCCGTGGCAGCCCATTCCGATCCTCGCTGCAACGTCGTGATGAACCCTACGCACTCCATCGAATAGGTCTCGTGTCCCATCGGGGTATGAAAGACACGGCCTTTGCCAAAATCGATCGCCATGATCATGGGCTCGTGCCGCTTCGTCTTGGGAGACCAGGCCGTGGCAAGCACGTTCATGTTCTCGGCGGGGCCCCGAAGGCTGTCGTAGAGTTCATCCTTCGCATGCATCCAGCTTGCTGGCATGCCCCGAGTGACGGGATGATCCGCGGCGCGAATGACGACGGGAAACTCGTGCTGCGGTCCGTGGCTGCCGCCACGTCCAGGGGACGTGTCGCGGACAAGCTTTCCCGACTCGTCGTAGTAGACATAGGGCCCGCTCTTCTCGGTGCGGCCGCCCCAGCCGCCGAGGCCAATCATCTGGTTGTAGGCATCCCAGGCCGGGAACGCATTGTCGGCCGCATGGATCACCACCAGGCCACCACCGTCGCGAACATACGCCTCGAAGGCGTCCTGCGTTTCCTTTGGCCACTCCGCGGCACCATGCCCGAAGTTGCTCACGACCACGTTGTAGTCGGTGAACGCCGGCTTGAAGCTGGGGTCTTCGCCCTTGGCGGCGTGGGTGACGACATCGACCGTGAAGCGTTTGGTGTCCTCGAGGTGCCGCTTCATCATCTGCGTCGTCTTCGGCCAGCAGGCGTGGTTGTTTTGGCCATCGATGATGAGGGCCTTGAGCGGCTCATCGGCCTTGCTCGAAAGACCACCGAGCGCGGTGGCCATGACGACCATGACAACGCAGACAACGCATGATGCAACGAACTGTGGAATGCCTTGCCGCATCGGCCATGTCTCCAGCGCCTGATCCCTCGTGACGAAAGGGCGAACCTCGCCCCAGGCAGACAGTGGAGCCGACGCGATGCGACCGATCAAGTCATGTGATCGGCTGCGGTCATCGGGCGTGCGAGCGGCCGGCCGCTCGTGCCGGAGGCTGGCACATCCCGTTCGTCATGGGCTGGCGGCGCTGGCTGGACAGCCGGGCCGGGTGCGGCGATCGTGGGCTCGACCTCACGGGGGGACGGGATCGATTCTGGGGCGGCGTCGTCGGTCGTCGGCCGATCCACCTTCACCATGGCACTGCGTGGATTGGCATGGGGCAGTTCCGAAGCTCCCCAGCCCTCGGTAGCCGTGGAAGTGGTCGGGCGATCGCTGTAGGTCCTCGCAGGGTCTGTTTTGGATTCAGGCTCACGGTCGAGCGACGGCGCCGACGGTGCGGCGTCGGCCGGACGGCTGGTGGCCGGCGGCATCGCTGCCGGTGGTGGCACGGGGAGCGGATTGCCCCATGCGTCGAGAGGCACTCGCGTGACGACGGTTCTCGGAATCCTCTCGGTGTAGGTGTATGGCGTCTTCTTCTCGACAACGCGTGGCACCCGCTCGGTCCGTTCCTCGGTCACGTACTTCATCACCTGCACCTGCACCGGCTCCACACGCTCTTCGGTGATCATCTTCATCACCTGCGTCGGAATCTGGCGAACCTGCTCCTCGGGCACCATCCGACAGACCTGCACAGGCACTTTGTTTTCCACTCGCTCGGTCACCTTCCGGACCGTTTGCACGGGCACCTGGCGCACGGCTGTTTCTGCCACCATTTTCATGGTCTGCACGGGCACCTGTTGCACGACCTGCTCATCGACATAACGAACCGTCTGCACGGGAATCTTCTGGGTGATCACTCGGTTGACCATCGTCGTCTGCGGTACCTGCACCGGCGTGTAGACCGGCCGAAACGTGCGATTGACCTGATTGACGACCGTGCCGGGCGTCATGGTCCAGGCGAGACCACCCCGCTGCAAGACCGCCATGCCCGTGAATGGATCGACGACCCACGTCGAGGGCACCCAGCCGAGCGAGGTGGCTCCTGGCGTGACCATCGGTGTGACGGTATCGACGGCCTGGCTGCCGACGGAGTAGGCCGTGTGCATCGTGGTCACTGGCTCCGAGACAGTGACGTTTTGCTCGCGCTCACTCGTCTCGATGACCTCGCGTCGCACCGTCTGCACCTGCGGCTGCATGACGGTCTCATAGACGGGCTTCATGACGGTGTACTGTTCTTCGCGCGTGCTTGTCTCGACGACGTCACGAGTGACGTCGTAGCTGCGATCTTCCACAACCGTTTCCCAGACGGGCTTCATGACAGTGACACGCTCCTCACGAGTTTGTGTCTCCCAGACCGGCCGCTGCACGGTGTAGCGACGCTCCTGGGTTTGCGTCTCCATGACCGGCTTCTGCACGGTGTAGGTGCGGGTGTCGTAGACGGTCTCTTGCTCGATGCGATAGGCCGTGACCTGTCGTTCGTCGTAGACCGTCTTGGAATCAAGTCGGTAGGTCTGGGTCGCAACTGGTGGCGGGGCAGCGACGGCTGGAGCGCCGCAGCCACCACACTGACCATGAGCTGACAGACTTGTGGCGAGCGTGGTGAAAACCGATGTCGCCGCAAGCACGAGAATGGGCGAAGAAGATCGCGAACGAGAGCGGAAACAAGAAGGAACAAAACGTGTCATGGACTGTGGTCTCCTCGAAAGGACCCCTTGGGACGTACCCTGGAGCGTAATCCGACTGGCACGGCCCGCAAGCGGCGGCTCCAGAAAAAAACCCTGTTTTTTCCGGGCCAGGAGGCCCCGCTCCGTCACGAGCCGTGCAATCGCTCCATCTTATAGCCGGGGCAAAGCCACCCCCAGGAATCTGGGGAAACCGCGGCCTTCAGCGGGCTGTGGGGGGAATGTGCTGGCCACTACAAACCGCGGTCGAGCAGACGGCGATTTCGAATGTCGCGTGCCGCTGACGGTGGAATCCGGTGTCGGATGCCGTCGGTGTCGGTGAGAACGTAGCCGCCGTCTGGCTGCCGGGACACGTCGTCTGGGTGCGAGACCGTGAAGCGATACGGGCCACGGTCGGTCACGACGTTCCACTCCGCTGGTCGTCCTTCCGAGATAGACACGAGCTGCTCAATCACGGGTGTGAGCTCTCGGTCCGAAAGCACGTCTTCCAGGATCGCTGCGAGCGAAGGCTCGAGCAACTCGAGTGAAGCAATCCAGACAAGCTCCCGTGCGGATGCCGAAAGGATGGCCAGGCCTTCGCGGGGCGCCGAAAACGGGAAACCTCGTCGAATCTCGATATCGGCATGCCGCGTGCCATCGGCCGCCACGAAGTCGATGCTGCCGTCTGGGCGACGTTCGAGATTCCAGCCGGGGGCATCGCTCATGTCGGAGCCTCCTCTTCGGCAGCCTTGCGTTGGGCTCGTTCGAGCCGTGCATAGACACCGTCGGCAGCAATGAGTTCCTCGTGCGTGCCCACTTCCACAACGCGGCCGCCGTCGAGCACGACGAGTCGGTCCGCGCGGCGGAGGGTCGAGAGCCGATGGGCAATCGCGATCGTCGTGCGGCCCGTCACGAGACGGTCAATGGCTTCCTGGATGATTGCCTCGGTCTCGGGATCGACGCTCGATGTCGCTTCGTCAAGGATGAGGATGCGAGGATCCACCAAGAGCGCCCGGGCGATCGAAATCCGCTGGCGTTCGCCACCGGAGAGCGCGCTCCCCCGCTCGCCGACCTTCGAGTCATACCCGGCCGGAAGGCGGAGGATGAAGTCATGAGCCCCTGCGGCGCGGGCCGCCCGCACGATCTCTTCGCGGGAGGCATCGGGTTTGCCGTAGGCGATGTTTTCTGCGACGGTGCCGAAGAACAAAAACGGCTCCTGAAGCACGACGCCGAGATTGCGGCGGTAGTCCGAAAGCGACAGCCGTCGCAGGTCAACGCCATCGACACGGATCGTGCCGCTCGAAGGATCGTGGAAACGGCCGACGAGGTTCACGAGCGTCGTCTTGCCAGATCCACTGGTGCCCACGAGCCCGATCATCTCGCCCGGCTCGATCACGAGATCAATCCCGTGCAGCACCTCGCGTGAGCCGTAGCGAAATCGCACGCCTTCGATCTCGATCCTTCCGCGAACACGGCCTGGATGAATCGGCCGCTCGGCTTCGGCTACCGTCGGCGTGCAGTCGAGAATCTCGAAGATGCGTTCGGCGCTTGCCGCCGCCCGCTGCGTGGCCGGGAGCATACGAACGATCGATTCGAGCCTTCCGTAGAACCGTCCGATGTAGGCCAGGAAGGCGGTGAGTGTTCCCACCGTGAGGGCGTCGCCAAACACGAGCCAGGCGCCGGCCGCCCAGACGATCAGCAGGCCGATCTCGTTGGCGAACGTGATGAGCGGGCCGAAGAATGACCAGACCACGTTGACGCGATCATTGGCTGCCACGACGGCCGAATTCGCCGTGTCGAACCGATCGCACTCCCTCGACTCCTGGGCAAACGCCTTGACCACCCGTATGCCTGGAATGGCATCGGCCAAAACGCTCGTCATATCACCCCAGGCCGTGCCCGCCCGCGTGACGCCACGTCGCATGCGTTCCCGCACCACATTGACAACCCAGGCCATGAAGGGAAACGGGAGAAGCGTGAAGAGGGCGAGCGTTGGACTGAGCCAGACGAGTACCACCGCCGTGAGCACAACCAGAAGAATATTCGAAGAGAAATCGACGAGATGGATCGACAGGAAATTGTTGATCCGCTCGGTGTCGCTACCGACACGAGCGATGAGGTCGCCCGTGCGACGCGTGGCGAAAAAGTCGAGCGACAGCCCCTGCATATGGGCATAGGTACGGCTCCGCAAGTCGGCCGCGATCCGTTCACTCACTTGGGCGAGTGTCCACTGCTTGGCCCACGACAGGAGCCACGAAATGATTGCGGCACCGGTGAGGATGCCGAGGTACCACCAGACGAGTGTGAAGGGCACCTCACGACCGGACTGCCGAGGGATGAGCACGTCATCAACAAGCGGCATCGTGATGTACGGAGGCACCAGCGCCATCCCGGTGCTCACCAGCGACAGCACGCAGCCGGTGATGGCCATACCGGCATGGCCGCGGACGAATGCCAGCACCCGCCAGAGCGGCTGCCATGCTGCCCCGGCCGACGCCCGGTCATCGTCGTCCCAGCGAGGTGAGGGAATCTGGGGGAGTGGATCATCATTGGCCTCCTCCGCGGGCGTCGGCGCGCGGCCCCGAGACTCCCATGCTTCGGCGAGCGCCTGCATCCCGGCAGCCTTCGCCGCCGAGAACATCCAAACAGCTTCCGTCCTCCCATCCCGTACAAGTTCGAGGCGACCGAAAGATGTCCGCGTCCGAATCCGAAGATGGACCTTGGCATCGAGTGGCCATGAGAGCGGAGAACCGCCTCGGTCTCCGGTGGCGGGATTGTCAGCAACCAGTGAGCGCTCGGTGAGAACAATTCGACCGGAAGCGAAATGGCCAATGGAGTTGAGATCGAACCTGGCCGCGGCAAGAACCGCCGCGCCGTTGTCAATCAGCGAAGCCCATCCCGGCGGGAGTCCATCGGCTGGAAGCCCGGAAAATGGGGGGGTGAGGCTGGCGTTGCGGGCCATCAGGAAACCACAGTGATTCCGGGAACCCGGACCACCCGAGGATAGGGAACGGGCGGAGGATTGCCACCATTCTTGAAATCGACGTTTCCCACTTCTACCATCTTTGGCAGCGGTGGCCCGGCTTCCGGGCAGCCGTCGGTTTTGTAAGGCACGCGACACCGACTGAATTAGAATCTCAGCGAAGATCACAAGCTTCGATGTCGCGCGTGTAAACTTGAAAAAATTTCCTCCCTGCCCCTCTCTTTCCCCACGCGACATCCATCAGGATTGTCATTTTTTCCATGAGTCTGTGTGCGGCCAACGGCCTGCATGCCATCTCTTGCACGAGCTCCTGCACGAATTTTCGCTCGACCAGCGAAATCGCCGTTGCGTGGCACGTGACGTGCATACCACGTGTGAGTCCTTCACGTCGCGTATGTCTTTGTTCTTCCCGCCGAGTCCTTTCGTCGCGGACATCGTTCCGCTGGAAATGCGAGCGTCGAGGCCAATGAGCCCCGCCAAGCTTCTTTTTCTTGGCCGACCGATGGCCAAGCCAACATGTGTGTCGTGCCATCTCATCGGAGGTGCGGCATGACCCAAGTGCTCTCTTCGGTCGAACAGACCTTTGAAACCTTTGACCGCCATCCGGCGCTCCTCGAGCGAGGCCTCGGCTGCTACTCGCTGCGGATGCTCGATTGGCTTTCGGGTGATTTCCTTGCGCCGCACATCAACGTCATGGCGATGACGCGGTATGGCAAGGAGCCTGCCCGGGCCGAGAATTCCTTCGATCACTTCTTCTCGTGGGAGAAGTCTTCGGGGATTCGCACCGACTCCAACATGGAGGAGTTGCGGCCCTTCTTCGATGAGAGTCTTCGACGGCTCCACGAGACCTTCCCCGAGTCGTATGTGCTCTGCTACCAGGCCTCGGCTGAGCTCGAGCGGCTGGTCCAGCAGTATCCGGGCATCCGGATCATGAACCCGTCGGCGGCCATCACTGACCAGCTCAACCGCCGCACCTGGGTACGACGACAGCTCAAGGCTCTCGGTGTGCCCGTGATTCCGGGGTCGGAGGTGCTCCTCGACCCCGACATGTTTGAGCCATTGGTGCGCCGTCACGGCCTGCCAATGGTCATAAGCCTCGACCAGTCGGCGGCGGGATCAGGCATCCATCTCATCCACGACGAGGCTGATTTCCGGGCGGTTGCCGACGCCCATCGAGGAACCGCCGCCGCCGTGATGCAGTACATCCACGGCCGCAGTCTGAGCATGGCCGCGGTGCGGTCCGACACTGGCACGCTCCTCGGGGAACCGTCCATTCAGATCATCGGGCAGCCGGCGCTCACGAACCTCAGCTTTGGCTGGTGTGGCAATGACTTCTCGGGCAGCCTTCTTCAGGATCACGAGATCGAGCAAATGCGGTCCATTCAAATGCGGGTGGGCGCGTGGCTCGGCGACATTTCCGTGGCCGGCTGCAATGGCTTCCGTGGCATCTTCGGTATCGATTTCATCTCCGACGGCCAGCAGGTCTATTTCACGGAGATCAATCCACGGTTTCTCGGGACGACCGCGCTCATGGCCGACCGTGAACAGGAGCTCGGCCGAATCCCGGTGAGCTTCCTCCACATGGTTCCGTTTCTGCCAAGTGTCACCGTCGATGAGGAGTTCGTCGAGGAATACAACCACTCGAGCCCCTCGCTCGACGTTGCGCAGTTGTGTCTTCACAACGTCGCTGGTGAGGACGTGGTGGTGGAATCGTCCATCGAGCCTGGCCGGTACGTTCTCGAAGACGCAGGCCTGCGATACCTCGGGCCTGCCGAGCGACTCTCGCAGACCGAGTCGTACGACGAGTTTGTCGTGAGCGGAGAGATTCCTGTCGAGGGAACCCACCTCCTTCGTCACTCCGACGAGATATGCAAGGTTTACACCTATGAAGCGGTGCTGGGGCCCGACGGCCGCACGCTCACGCCCCGGGCACGACGGCTCGTCGATACGATCCAATCTGCCTGCACGTTCCGGCCGGTGCGGAGGTAGTCGGCCATCGCCACTTCCGTCGACGGCAGGCTGGCGCCGCTCGCTGCGGCGTCGCCAGAATTGCTTGAGCGGTTTTTTGACGTCGCCCGGTCGCGGCGTGCCTACGACGGCAGCGATCCTGAGCCCTGTGATATTTCGATTCTGCCGAGGGTCGTGAGCGTCGCCCAAGCGGCCAAATTCGCCGCGATTTGCCGTCCGATCGTGGCGGCCTCGCTCGACCGCGTGCTCGATGCCCATGCCGGCCGCGAGGACGTGTCGGGGTGGCCGCTGGCATGGATCGCCGCCGAGGTCGCACACCTGCCGAATGAGTTCTTCGGCAACGTGCGGCTCGATTTCCTGCTCGAGGATGGGCGGCCACGGCTCCTCGAGGGCGGCTGGGTGAATCTCAGTGCGGTGGAGTATGCCCCCCAAGCGGCGCTCTCGCTACTCGACATTCAGCCAGAGCTTCGCCAATCGTTCACGGTCGCTCGACCGGCAACGCGGTTCCGGGAACGGCTCCTCGAACAAGGCGTTCGCCGGCTCGCGATCCTCGTGAAGGAAAAGCGATCGATCTATTCCCAGCATGACTGGGAACTGATTCAAGAGGTGCTTGCGCCAATTGAGTCAGTTGTGATTGCCGAGCACGAGTTTCCGTCGATCCGGCATGGCGATGGCCATATCATCGTCCACGGCCAGCCTTGTGACGCCGTCTACCTCCGCTCTCTCGACGGACCGGAGGCCTTCGCCGGGCCGCATGCGGAATCAAACCGTCGCACGCTCGCCATGCTGCTCGACTCGGGGGTTCTCTTCCACGATCACCCGATCACGCTCCTCGCCGAAGACAAGGACCTCGGATGGCTCGTGAACCGTGATCCGAGCCTCGAGGGCGTGGTGCCGCGGAGTCGCCGCCCCGCCGAGGTGGCCCGCGAGGATGCGAGGCACTGGGTGCTGAAGCTGCGTGACCGGCACTCAGGGGAGGGGGTGTTTCTCGACGAGCGCGAGATGCGTGCCCATTGGGAGGATGCTGATGCGGTGCTCCAGGAGCGGATCGAACCGGATCGATTTCCGGTCGTCACGATCCATGGCCTCTCAGGCAGCGCCGTCGCCGACTTGGCAGTCCATGTTTCCTATCGCTACGACGTTCATCGCCGCGAGCTCGTCACGGCTGATGTCGCCGGTTACTTCAGTCGGTTTTCCTTGACGAGTGGCAAGGTGAATCTCTGTGCAGGAGGCGGGATCGTGCCGGTGCTCAGCGAGCGGTGCGATCGTTCCGAGGAGGGGAGTCATGCCGCGAAGCCTGCCTGACACTGTGAAGCGGGCGCTCGCGGGCCTCGACCTGGAAGCCTTTCGCGACCGGCTCGTGGCACGCATGTTCTGTGCGGCTGGCGACCTTCGTGACGTTGCCCTGTCGCCGTTGTTGATCTCGCGGGAGGAGCATGCCTTCTACGAGGCACTCGCAACGCGAATCTGCGCCGCTGCGCTCGAAACGTTTGCGGCGAGGATTGACCCGGCGGCGTTTACGGGCGATGCGTTCCAGGGGCTCATGCAGTCGCTGCCTGTCCGTCAGCAGGTGATCTCAGGCAACGCCCGGTTTGATTTTCTCGAGACGGTGGATGGCCCGCGGCTCGTCGAGCTCAACTTTCTTGGCGTGGGTACGACCTCGCGGCCTCACCAGGCGGCGGCGGCCCTTCTCGATTGCCTGCCGGCGCTCGGCGAGCGGCATGGCGTGCTCAGGCCCACCGACGCCTTTCGTCGCCAGCTTGCGCGGCGTGGCTGCACGACACTCGCGCTGCTCACGAAAGACAACGACCGCGAGTATGTCACGCCGTGGCTCGATCGGCTGCTCATCCAGCAGGAGCTTGCCCCGGTCGATGTCGTGATTGTGCCGCGTGCCGAATGGGGTGGGTTCACGGCCACCGACAAGGGCCTGGCCTTTCACGGCCGTCGCATCGACGCCATCTACCCGCGGGAGCTGACCTGGCGGCCTTCGATTGAAGAGGGCATCGACCTCTGCCGATTCTTCCTCGACACCGGCGTGCCCTGCTTCGATCACTGGGGGCTTGTTCTCGTGGAAGATAAAGACCTGCGGTTCCTTGTCGAGCGAGACCCCGGGCTGGCTGCGGCCATGCCCCGCACCTGGAGCCTGGGCGAGGAGCCATCGGGCACGGTGCCGGAGCGAATCGTCCTCAAGCGACGGCATGATCACGGCGGTGAAGGCGTTTTCGTGGGGCCGGCGGCACTGCCAACCGAGAACCGCGAGCAGTGGCTCGTACAGGAACGCGTGACCATGAACCGCCTGCCGGTGCGATCCCTCCTCGGGTTCGAAGGAGAGGTTGCCTACGACGTGGCCACCCATGTGTCCTTTGATTTTGATATGGCCAGCCGTGAGCTTCTCCACTGCGAAGTGAGCGGCTACCTCGCCCGCTATGCCCCGGCGGGTGATGTTGTCAACATTTCGCTCGGTGGCGGCGTGATCCCAGTCCTCGTAGAAGGAGTTGCTTCGTGAGCCGCACCATCGGCAGCCTCGGGTATGTCGGCCGTCCTGATTTTGCCTACGACTGCCCGTCGGACCAGATCATGATTGAGTCGATGCTCGCGTGTCGTGACGATCGCATCGTCATGGCGCACTGGGATGATCTTGACGCTGGGTCGCTTGTCACACGTGCGTGGGATGTCCGCGGCGAGCGGTGGGCTACGGAAGACTTCTCTCGCTGCGACGCGCTCTTACTCCTTGAAGCACCGGCGCCCGGCTCAAAGAACGCCGACTTCGATCATGCCGATGTCGCGATGCGAGAGATTCTTCGGCGCGGGATTCCCGCCGTGAACTCCATACGGAGTTTTCTCGAGTACCCAGACAAGCGATACCTCGTCGATCGGCCCGACATGCCGTTTCCGAAGACGGCGCTTGTGACCCGAGAGACTGATCTCACGCCGATTCTCACCGGGCTGCCGTCCGAGGTGGTTCTCAAGCCGCTCATCGGTTGCGGCGGGAAGGGAGTGCTTCGGCTGCCGCGGGCCGCCGAGGCCGTGCGGGAGGCGATGGCCCCGGGCCGCGAGTACCTCCTCCAGGCGTTTGTGCCCGAGATCCTGGACGGCGAGAAGTCCCTCTACTTCTTCGCCAAGAAGTTTCGCTACGCGGCGATCAAACGGCCGAAGCCGGGTGAGTTTCGGGCCAACGAAGAGCACGCTGTATCAGATCGGTACGAGCCCACCGGCGATGAGATCGCATTCGCCGAGGCGGCACTCCGGCGTTTTGGGAGCCCGTCGCTCATCGAACGGATCGACATGTGTGGCCGCCACGTGATCGAGATGACGATCGAGTGCCCGGGCCTCAAGCTCAAGAAGTTCAACCTTCAGGAAGAAGCCGGCCCCTGGACGTACGAGGCCCTCGACATGGCGATGGAGCAGGCCCGCAGCGGAATTACTTGAGGCCGGGGCGGCGGTCGAGGGCGCCGCGGACGCCGAGCTGCTCGGGGTGACGGGCGATCTTGTCGGAGAAGACGCGGACGTCGTTCACGATCGGCCGCAGTTCCTGGGAAAGGTTCTTCACGTTGGCGGCGGCGGCGGCCAGGTCTTCGTAGACCCGCGGGTCGCGGACGAGCCGGCCGAGGGTGCCGTCGGATTCGTTGAGCGCCCTGGTGAATGACGCCGCCTGCTGGAGCACTTCGTCGAGCCGGCCGATCGTGACATCGATCTGGGCGACCATGCCCGCGCCGCGTTCGCCGAGCGGGCGTGTGAGCCCCTCGAGGTTTTGGAGATTGCGGTCGGCGGAATCGAGGGTCTGCCCCATACCCTTGACCGTGGTCCGAAGGTCGGTGAGCACCTCCGGCAGCCCGGCCAGCACCTGCTTCATGTTGGCACGGGCCTGGGGATCCCCCATCACATCATTGATGTTGTTCATCGCGACGCTGAACTCGTCGAGCGCTCTTTCGGTCTTCTGCATCAGCTTTCCAAAGGAATCATTCCCCACGAGCATTCCGTCGAGATTGTCGGAAAGTTTTGTCACGGCACTGCTCGCCTCAGTGAGCGATTCGAGGGCCGTTCCGAGCTTGGGTTCGAGCGTCGCGAAGACCTCGAAGGGATCGCGGGAGACCGCCCCCACGAGCACTTCTCCCTCGGTCACGCGTTGCCGTGGCGGGCGAATCGTGCCGGGAACGAGCTGGATTTCGGCATCGCCCAAGAGGGTGGCAGTGATCCGTGGCGTCTCGTCTTTGTAGACCGGCACGTAGGCATCGATGTCGGCCACGACGTTTACGCCTCCCCGTTCGTCGAGCGTGACACTCGAGACCCGTCCGACGAGGATGCCGTTCTTTCGGACCGGTGTGCCGCCGCCCACGCCGCGGGCATCGGTGAAACTCATCCTGAGCGGATATGTGGCCTGTACGAGCGAGGGCAGATCGCCAAAAAGCACGATCAGGATGCCGGCGATAATGGCCGTCGCGAGGACAACCACTCCGACACGAAACTGCATGACCCGCTCATTCATACCTGCTCCTCCTCGTCGTCTGTCGCTGAATCAGCCAAGCGCGCCTGCTCTTCCTGGAGTTCCATCAATCGCGAGCCCGCCCGTCCCTCGACAAACTGTCGCACCCTCGGATCGGGCGAGCGGTCGAGTTCGGCCGGCGTGCCATCGAAGACAATCTGCGGCTCGCCGGACCGCAGCCGGAACAGCGGGTAGAGCATGATGACGCGATCACCAACCTTGCGGGCAGTGTTCATGTCATGGGTGACGACAACGCTCGTGACGGTCGGCCGTCGCACCCGCAGCATGAGCTCGTTGATCACGTCGGTCATGATCGGATCGAGCCCCGTGGTCGGCTCGTCATAGAGCACGACGGTCGGCTCCAGCGCGAGCGCCCGAGCGAGACCCGCACGCTTCCGCATCCCGCCGGAGAGCTCGACCGGTTTCTTGAGGAGTACCGTTCGAGGCAGTCCCACCTCGTCGATGAGCGACACGGCGATCCGATGGATCTCCGGGCTGGTGAGCCGCGTGTGCTCACGGAGTGGAAACGCGACGTTTTCCTCGATCGTGAGGCTGTCGAAGAGAGCAGCCCCCTGGAACACGAAGCCGTACCGTGTGCGGAGGTGGGCAAGCTGACGGTCGCCCATGCCGGAGAGCGAACGACCCTCGAAGAGGACGTCGCCGGCTGTGGGCCGTACGAGGCCAATCATCGACTTGAGAAGCACCGTCTTGCCGCAGCCGCTCTCGCCGAGGACGACGAGCGTTTCTCCGGCTGTCAGATCGATCGAAATATCGCGGAGCACTTCTTGGCTCCCGAACCGAACGCCGAGTGCGTCAACCCTCACCAGCGGTGGGGCTTCGGCGTCATGGGATGCGGTGGTCGCGGGAGCGGTTGTGTTCATACGGTGAGCCAAAGCCCTAGAGCAGGCGACGAGGGCCCTCCGGGCGGAAGAAGTCGTGGACGTTGTTGAGCCAGATGCCCAGAAACAAGTCGAGCAGCAGGATCATCACGAACGAGTGGACAAACGCATTGGTGGCCGCGCGACCCACGCCTTCGGCCCCCTTGTCGCAGTGGAAGCCGTGGTGGCAACTCACCAGGGCGATCGCGCCGCCGAAGAAGAGGCTCTTGAAGACTCCTGTCAAAAAGTCGAAGACATCCACATACTGCCGGGAGTTGTTCCAATAGTGGTGGTAGTCGATACCCAGGAGTACATGGGAGTAGAAGTAGCCGCCGAGCACGCCCATGAAATCGGCCATCACCGTCAGGGACGGAATCAGGATGAGGCAGCCGAGGAATCGCGGAACGACGAGGTAGTAAATGGGGTTCGCCCCAATGCTCTCGAGCGCATCGATCTGCTCCGTCACCCGCATCGTGCCGAGCTCGGCTGCCATGGCGCTGCCTACCCGACCGGCGAGCATCGTGGCGGCGAGCACCGGCCCGAGTTCTCGCACGAGCGACAGGTTGATGACCGAGCCGAGTCGCGTTTCAAGGCCAAGCGCCTTGAACTGGCCGTAGCTCTGCACGGCCAGCACCATACCGATGAAAAGTCCCGTGAGCGCGACAACCGGGAGCGACATGACGCCGATCTGATAGAAGCTCGGGATGAGCACGTCCCTCCGTTGACGACGGGCGAAGATCCAGCCGATCGTCCGGAACGCAAACACCGTGACGTCGCCAATTCCGGCGACCATCCCGATCGCTGCGTCACCGAGATTGGCCACGAGACCAGCAAGCCAGCCAGTGACGCCGGCAACGGGAACGGAAGGTGAAGGTGCGGTTGCCATTGGGAGCTCAGGCGCGGCCACGCCACAGGACACAGGTGGAGGGCTCTACCGGTCCTATCGGCCGTGCGGATCAGGCGACATGAACCGGATGCGCGAGCACACGGAAGCGTGGGCAGGACAGGGGGTATGGGTCGTGTGCGCCGGCTGATGGCTGCCGCGAGGAGCCAGAAGTTGCCTTATCCTGATGGCCCGTCGTATCTTTTTCTTGATGCAGCGGGCCGTGATTTTTTTTGTGGCGGTGGCGGCGTGCGTGCCGGCCTGTGGGGCCGATGGCGTCGTGCCGGGCCCAAACGGCGTGGTTGTCTCGGCTACACGACCAGCGTCAGAGGTCGGGGCGGCAGTCCTTGCCCGTGGCGGTAACGCTGTCGATGCCGCTGTGGCAACCGGATTCGCCCTTGCGGTCAGCTATCCTGCAGCGGGGAACATTGGCGGCGGTGGCTTCATGGTCATCCGCATGCCTGACGGATCCGCAACATCGTTCGACTTTCGCGAGACAGCACCGGCCGCGGCAACGCCGACGATGTTTCTCGATGACGCAGGTGAAATCGACCGTGGTCGGGTGAACGCCGGATACCTGGCCGTGGGTGTCCCGGGCACGGTCCGGGGTTTTGCCCTCGCCCACGCAAAGCTCGGCCGGCTCCCATGGCGAGAGATCGTTGAGCCTTCGGTCACACTCGCACGGAAGGGCTTCGTGATCGGCGAGACGCTGGCGGCATCGCTCAACCGGGAGCTTGCCGGGCCGATGAAGGTCTTTCCAGGTTCGGTGACCGCCTTCACCAAGCCCGATGGCACACGTTGGCAGGCGGGTGATCGTCTCATTCAATCCGACTTGGGTGACACGCTCGCCGCGCTCGCGACCGACGGCCCCGATGCCTTCTACAAGGGCCGAATGGCGGGGCTTCTCGCCACCGCGATGGCCGGTCACGGTGGCCTGATCACGCGAAACGATCTCGCAACCTATGAAGCCCGTGAGCGACCACCGGTGCGAGGGACTTTTCTCGGGCATGAGATCATTTCGATGGGCCCTCCGAGCTCGGGCGGCATCGTGCTTCTCGAGATGCTCGGCATGTTTGAATCGCTGGGGCTCGAAGGTCTTCCACGCGGCTCGGAGGAGGCGATCCATCTTACGACGGAGATCCGGCGGCGGGCCTACCTCGATCGCGCCCGGCATCTCGGCGACCCGGACTTTGTCGCCATCCCGGTCGAGCGGCTGACGTCTCAAAAGCATGCCAAAGCCCTGGCGGCCACGATTGATCCGCACCGAGCCACATCGTCGTATGCCCTTGCGCCCGACCTGCTCATGGTACCAAGCGAGTCTCCGGAGACGACCCACTACTCCATCGTGGATCGTGATGGCCTCGCCGTATCGACGACCGTCACGCTCGAAGGTTCTTACGGGTCACACGTGGTGGTCCCGGGCACGGGCTTCCTTCTCAACAACGAGATGGGTGACTTCAATCGCAAGCCTGGCGTGACGACCGTGTCAGGTGACATCGGCACGGCTGCCAACATCGTGGCGCCCGGAAAGCGGATGCTCAGTTCGATGGCACCCACGATCGTTGCGCGAGACGGCCGTCTCGTGCTCGTGACCGGTTCGCCCGGAGGCCGTACGATCCCGAATACCGTCTTTGATGTCGTGACAGGGGTGGTTGCCCATGGGCTCGATGGAAGGGCCGCCGTGGATGCGCCGCGGTCTCATCACCAGTGGCTGCCAGACCGGCTCGTCGTCGAAGCGAGCAGCGTCGATGCTACTACCCGTGCTGCCCTCGAGAGCCTCGGGCATGAAATCACCGAAGCCGTGGTGCAGGGATCGGCCCATTCGGTCTGGATCGATCCGGCCCCCGCCGAGCCCGTTGGCATTCCCGATCGCCGTGGTCCCGACGCCGCCGCCGTGCCTGCAGCCCACGAGTGAGTCGCGAATCACGAGCACCAAGGCTCAGGCTACCCGACGGTCCTGGGCCAGTTTCGGAGGCGCGACCGCGACGGCTGCGTGAAGATCACCAGCCGGTGCTCCCCACTGGGCTGGAAGCCCCCGTACGTGGAGCTCACGTTGGGGGAATGCGATCTCGATGCCGTGGGCGCGGAAGGCATCATCGATGGCCAGGTGCAACTCATGCCGCAAGACAAGGGTGTTGATGACGCCGGCGGTGAACACCCGCAATTCAAAATCGAGACTGCTCTCACCAAACTGCGTGAAGACGACACTGACGGGCGGATCCGAGAGAACCAGAGGTTGAGCCATGGCCGCCTCCTTGAGGAGCCGTGCCGCCAGGCGCGTGTCTGATCCATACGCGATGCCGACGCGGATGACTACACGGAGGTTGGGGTTGGTGAGTGTCCAATTGATGAGCTTCCCGGTAACAAACTCCCGATTGGGGACAATCAGCTCCTTGTGGTCCCAGTCGCAGATGGTCGTGGCGCGAATCTGGATGCGTGTCACGGCACCGGTGACATCCCCAATCGTGACCACGTCACCCACGCGGATCGGTCGCTCAAAGAGGATGATGATTCCCGAGACGAAGTTCGCAAAAATTTCTTGGAGGCCGAAACCGAGGCCCACCGTCATGGCCGCTACGAGCCATTGCACACTCTGCCACCCAACCCCGATCTGCTGAAAGCAGATCGTTGCACCGACCACGGCAACCGCATATTGCGTGACGGCCGTGGCAGCGTAACGTGCCCCAGCGTCGAGGGGGAGTCGCTGATAGACCGCCAGGTCCAGGAGGCCCGGAAGATTGCGACACGCGAGCACGGTCACGGTGGCCCAGATGACTGCCAGGATCGCCTCGACAAGTGTGATGCGGACCAGCTCCCCTGAATCACTTCCTGCGACAACGCCGCCATACCAGAGCGTGAACCGTCCCAGGTATCCCACGGCCGGAATGATGTCGTGCCAGATGACGGCAAGGCATCCACACATGGCCACGGTCATGGCGAGCCTCACCAAGCGATGGGATTGCTCTTGGACGTCGGCCAGCCGAAGCTCGTGGGCTCGCCCGTCGGCCACCGGGAGCTCACCAGCGGATTCCTCCTGGCGAGCCGATTGCTCGGCGCGTCGTTCGCGGGCTCGCTTCATGGCAAGCCTTCGGTGAACAAGAAGGAGCCATCGGAGGACGAGTGACCGTATGCCCACACCGATTCCGATCAGCGCCCATGTCGCAAAGAGGCGATCAGAAAGACGCACGGCGGTGTAGTGATACCCAGCGAGCGTCAAGCCTGTGAGGACCAAAGGAAGGACCACGAGCAGGCATGCCAGAAGCCGGGTGGCCACCTGAAGCCACGCCCCAGTGAAATGTCGGGACATCACCGCCTGCACGGGCCCTGAGCGGCGGACGAGGCGCCATGTGATTCCGGCGAGGGTGAGAGATTCCGCCACGAGCGCGAACCGTCCGACGGTGCCGATGAGCAACTCGTCACCCGTAGCCTCGGTGAACATCACAATGACACCGGCCGGAAGGCACGCGCACCGAGCCCACGACAGCGTCCGACGTATCGCGACAGCAGCGGTTTTGTCCCAGCCGAAGTGGGCCGCGCCAAGGCCTGTCGGTAGGCAGGTTGCCGAGGCAAAATTGATCGCGACGAATGCAAGTGCACCGGCGACGAGGGCCGACCCGAGCGCGTGGGCCGAGTCGCCGGCAGCGGCGATCGCCATGAGTCGCCAGCCGCAGAAGGCCAGGATGGCTGGCCCGGGCACTGCCAGGGCAATCGATACGGCCAGTGCTTCGAGCGTGGGCCGAAAGCTCGTCGCACTCGAACGCTGGGCGTCCAGCGCAAGCGCTGCGAGCCGCGCGGCGAGTCGCCGGCGAATGGCGAAGAGCCAGAGCAATGGAAGCAACGCAAGCTCAAAGAGAGGACGATCCCGGGCATCACTCAGAAGGTTCGATCCCGTCCGGGCCCAGGCCGCCGGGTTGATGAGATCCATGGCTGCATTGGCCGCCAGTGGGAGCACCGCCAACGACAGGGGCGTCGTGCTCCGAACCCAGAGCACATGTTCTGCAATGAACGTCTGCTGCTCATTGACGACGCCGACGAGTCCTTCCTCGGCCGACTGGAGCGAGGCCAGCCACCCAATGTGGCTCCTCGCGCCGGTGATCAGGTCGGAGTAGAGGGCGAGGCGTGCTTGGAGGACGCCTTCCAATTCTTCTCGCACGTCAAGCTGTTCGGCCAAACCAAGTTCGTCCCGAACACGATCGAGGTGGGTCGCCACCGCCTCGTCGGTATGACCGAGCCGACGGCGGTCGGTTTCCCACTCGAGCAGCTTGAAATTGATTTCAGCCTGTTGCTCGGCGCGGTCGGTCGCCCGCTGCCGATAGGACGATGTGTCTGGCAGTTCGGCCTGCTGGCTCCGCAAGAGGAGGCCGATGGCCGGTGAAAACCGTGCCTCCTCTGCCCGCTTTCGCGTCTCCGCGTATTGTTCGCCAAGCTCGTTCCGGAGCACCTCGACCCGTTCGAGTTCGAGTCGAGCTTCCTTCCCGGCCTCCACAAGGCGGGCATGCTCCTCTGCGAGCCTCGTGTTGACGCTGGCTGCCTCGCGCACGGCAGGGTGGGCCATGATCGCTGCTTCCCTTGCCTCCTCGGCCCGTGCCTCGGCATCCTTCTGCTCCCGCTCGGCGACCTCGCGGGCAAGGACCGTCTGCCGCCGCACCAATTCGGACGCGTCTCGTTCGGTCCGTTCACGGTCAAGGGCCATGACACGATTCGTCGCCGAATACGTCCGTCCTTCTTGCTCGAGGGTCTCGAGTTCTGCCAGCCGATGCTGCCGGGAGCACTCGAGTCGCATCCGACGGGCCGCGACCAGCGCGGTCGATTCACCAGCGACCGGTTCTGAAGCAAGGGATTCGTCGATGGCGGCGAGCCGTTCCCGGGCCGCGCCGACGAGGTCCGGAAGCTCCCGGGAACGAACGGTCCGCCGCTCGATCTCGGCAGTCACTGCCACAAGCCGCCGGCGGGTCTCAGTCGCGGCAGCCTCGGCATCGTGGTGGGCAGCCCGAAGCGCCTCCGCCGTGTCTGGAATCTCAGGCTGCTCGGCTGTGGGAGCCGGCGGTTTCTCGAGCCGAGCGAGATCCTGGGCCACCCGCTCAGCCTCGGCCCGGAGCGATTCCGTCTGGGCAGCGAATTGGGCTGCCGCGGTAAGGTGCTCGAGCGCCTTGGTGAATTGCTCCGCGATCTGCTCGTGAACCTCGGGCGAGAGCCCCGATGCCTCTGCGATCTCAAGCCGCCGTCGCTCGATGTCGGCAACGGTGATGGTTCCCCGGGCGGGCTCAATGAGCGGACTTGGCTCGGGCGCCACCGCTGGGGCATCAGAAGGGCCGGCCGGTGGCGTGGCATCAGCGATGGCGTGGCTCGCGGCCACCGCCCACCACACGGCCAGGATGGACACCCCGTACCGCCACGTTGTTTGCCAGCCCTGCATCGCGCCGCCTTCCAGTTGGAAAAACGGCGGGAGGGTAGCGTTTCAAAAACGACGAGCCAACCCCGGCTGCCCGGGGATGGAACCGCGTCTCAGGAGGGCGATTCCTCGGCAGGGGCAGCCGCGACGGGCTCGACGGTCGCCACGCCGAAAAATGTGAGCTGCTTCTTGCCAGCTACTTCCTTGCAGTCAACGCGAATCGTGTCCTTTCCCTCGAACTCACCCTTGAGGAGCTCCTCGCTGACGGGATCCTCGATGTAGTTTTCGAGCGCCCGACGCAGTGGCCGAGCCCCGAAATCGGTATCGGAGCCCTTCTTGATGAGGAACTGCTTGGCCTCATCGGAGAGCTCGAGCGCCAGACCTCGTTCGGCCAGCCGCTCGCGAACCTTTTCCATCTCGAGATCGATGACGAGCTTGAGGTTGTCGATCGTGAGGTGGTGGAACACGATCACGTCGTCGAGCCGATTCAGAAACTCTGGCCTGAATACCTTCTCGATCCGCTCGTTCACGCGACCCTTCATACTGTCGTACGAGGCATCGCCATCGGGCTTTTGGAAGCCGAACGCGGCCTCGTTTTTGATCGCCTCGGCGCCTGCATTGGTCGTCATGATGAGGATCGTGTTTCGGAAATCGACGTTGCGACCAAACGAGTCGGTAAGTCGCCCTTCTTCCATCACCTGGAGCAGCATGTTGAAGACATCGGGATGCGCCTTCTCGATCTCGTCGAGCAGGACCACGGCATAGGGGCGGCGACGGATTTTCTCCGTGAGCTGACCGCCTTCTTCGAAGCCGACATAGCCCGGCGGCGCACCAATGAGCCGGCTGACGTTGTGCTTCTCCATGTACTCGCTCATGTCAATCTGGATGAGCGCGTCGGCATCGCCAAACATGAACTCGGCGAGGGCCTTGGCCAGGAGCGTCTTGCCGACACCGGTCGGCCCGGCAAACACGAATGATCCGATCGGCCGCTTGGGGTCCTTGAGCCCGGAGCGGCTGCGGCGGACCGCCTTCGAGATGCTCTTGATCGCGGCATCCTGGCCAATGACACGCTTGTGGAGATCGCTCTCCATGGCCATGAGCCGCTGCTGGTCTTCGGTGCTCATCCGCGTCAGCGGGATGCCCGTCATCTTCGAGACGACTTCGGCAATGACCTCTTCATCGACCACGCCATCGGCTTCGCGGCCCTTGTCCCGCCATTCGCGGGTCATCTGCTGCTTCTTCTTCTTGAGCTTGTCGGCCTGGTCGCGAAGCGCCGCCGCCTTCTCGAAATCCTGGTTGGCGACCGCCTCTTCCTTCTCCTTGTTGAGCTTCTCGACATCCTCGTCGATCTCCTTGAGGTCCGGCGGCTTGGTCATCGCCTTGAGCCGCACCCTCGCCCCGGCCTCGTCGATCACGTCGATCGCCTTGTCTGGGAGACAGCGGCCGGTGATGTAGCGGCTCGATAGATCTACCGCGGCCGTGATGGCCGCGTCGGAGATCGTCACGCGGTGGTGGCTTTCGTAGCGATCACGAAGGCCCTTCAAGATCTCGACGGCCTCGTCCTTCGTGGCCGGCTCGATCATGATGATCTGGAACCGTCGGTCGAGGGCCGAATCCTTCTCGATATACTTGCGGTACTCATCGAGTGTGGTGGCGCCGATGCACTGAATCTCGCCGCGGGCAAGGGCGGGCTTGAGCACGTTCGAGGCGTCGATCGCCCCTTCTGCCCCGCCAGCTCCCACGAGCGTGTGGAGCTCGTCAATGAAGAGGATCGTGTTTTTGGCACGGCGAACCTCGTTCATCACCGCCTTGATCCGCTCCTCGAACTGACCGCGGTACTTGGTGCCCGCGACCATCATCGCGAGGTCGAGCACGACGATCCGTCGGTCGGCCAAAAGCTCGGGCACGTTGCCATCGATCACCCGCTGGGCGAAGCCCTCGACGATCGCCGTCTTGCCGACACCCGCCTCACCGAGGAGCACGGGATTGTTCTTCGTGCGACGGCAGAGAATCTGGATGGCGCGATCGATCTCTTTCTCACGGCCGATCACGGGATCGAGCTTGCCCTGACGGGCGAGCTCCGTGAGGTCGCGGCCGAAACTATCGAGGGCAGGGGTCTTGCTCTTCCCACTCTTGGGGCTGCCTTCGCCACCACCTCCGCCAGCACCCGCGGGCTGTCGGCCCCCCATGCCGGCCCGTTCGCCACCCTCTTCCATGCCGTGGCCGAGAAGGTTAAGCACCTCCTCGCGAACATCCTCGAGCTTGAGGCCGAGGTTCATGAGCACCTGCGCGGCGACGCCTTCTTGTTCGCGGAGCAGGCCCAGGAGGATGTGTTCGGTGCCGACATAGTTGTGGTTGAGGTTGCGGGCCTCCTCCATCGAATACTCGATCACTTTCTTGGCCCGGGGGGTTTGCGGAAGCTTGCCCATCGTGACCATGTCGGGGCCGCTCTGGACGAGTTTTTCGACCTCCATGCGAATCTTGCGAAGATCGATGTCGAGGTTCTTGAGCACATTGGCCGCGACGCCGCTGCCCTCCTTGATGAGGCCCAGGAGCACATGCTCGGTGCCGATGTACTCGTGGTTGAACCGCTGGGCCTCCTGGTTGGCCAGTTGCATCACCTTCCGGGCACGGTCCGTGAATCGCTCATACATGTCGGGTTCGTCCTTCCCACGAAATCGGTTCGTCTGGCCTATGGTGCCGAAACGGCAGGCCAGAACCAAAGAAATCAAAGACTGCAAACCTTACGCCAAACTGCTCGCGGCATTGTAGGGATGAGGGGCAAGGCCGTCCCGGGCAGCGACGAGCGAGGCTGGAATTTTCGAGTCTGAGGCTGCTTTAGGCGGCTGCGGCGCGGCTGCTGGGGTGCTGTCGCTCGGCCGAATGACCATCGGGGAGGGGCAGCGTCGCTGGCTCATCACTTTCTGCGGTGCCTCGGCCGCAGGCGACGATCTGCTCCCGTTCTGCCGTGATCGCCCGTTGCCAGCGGGCCCCGGAATCACTTGCAGACAGTTTCTCGAGGGCGTCGCGGGCCTCCGCCAGCCGGCCCACCCGCCGCAGGAGCGTGGCCAACAGGAGCTGCGCCTCCCCATCGGTCGGTGCGACCTGAAGAAGCTCGCGGAGCCGGGTTTCTGCGGCGATCCAGTCGCGAGACAGATAGGCATCGCGGGCTTTGACGTAGAGGGGATCGACGTCTGCCGCTTTCGGCACGGCCAGCGGCGAAGGAAACGCGGCTGCTCCCGAGACCGTGCTCGCCAGCCAGATGACAGCGACGCCGGCCCACACCGCGACCGTGATCGGCAGCTCGACCAGGTCGGGCCAGATAAACGTCGTAACGACGGCCGCATCGAACGCCACCGCGAAGGCCAGGGCAAGCACGAGCCCGGCGTGGCTGCCGCGGAGCCAGAGCCACGGCAGGCCCGGCCAGAGGAGCGTCAGGTATCGAAGCGCGGTCATGGCACAGGACGCGATGGGAACAACAGGAAGCTGACTCGGTGGGGGAGGGTAGGAAAACAGGGCCCCTGAGCCAAGCCAGTTTTTTTCCCAATGGCGTTCGGCACAAACCCCCGGGGCGGTGCCACCCTCCTTCGCGAGCGACGTTTTCGCATGCCCCTGCAAAAGAGTTCTTTCCTTTTCGGGTTCGAAACGTCCACGCTCGTCGGGCGGACAGCGATCCCGGCTTCGCACGTGCCCATGCATCAGCGGCGCGCGACCAAAACGCGGTGTTCCAGCATCGCGGATGTTCTTGAGGACTCTTTTTTGAGGCGATCGGATCGAGGCTACCATGGACCGGGAGGCACTCGTTGCTTCCCGGCTGTCGCTCATCTCATTCGCGTTCACGTCGAATGGTGAGATTGCCAAGCTTGCCCAGCAACCCAGCGAAGCTCTGCTGCTTGCCGCCTCCCGTCTCAGTCGAACACCGGACTCTCCCAATGCGTTCTCTTATTGCTTTTCTCGCCGCTGTGATCATCGGAGTGACCGCGAGCGGCTGCCAGCAGCAGCCACCATCGGCCGCGGCGATCCCACCACCGACGATGACTGTGGCCAAGCCGGTTCAGATGAAAATCGTCGAATGGGATGCCTACACGGGACGCATGGAACCGGTCGATTTCGTCGAAGTGCGTGCCCGCGTCAGCGGATACTTGCAGTCGATCCACTTTCAAGAGGGGCAGGTTGTCGACGAGGATGACCTCTTGTTCGTGATTGATCCGCGGCCTTTTGAGGCCGAGCTGAGCCGCGCGAAGGCCGCGGTTCGACAGGCTGAGTCGCTGTCTCAGGAGGCGCAAGCGAATCGCCTCGTGGCGCAAGCCGAGAAACTGCAGGCCGACGCACTCCTCCGCCTTGCCGACTCACGCTTGGCACGGATCCGCCGGCTTGCCGAAAGCAACGCGACCACGCAGGAAGAACTGGACCAGCGACTCGCGGAGCTCCTGCAGGCCCAGGCGAATGTCGAGGCGGCCGAGGCCCAAATCCGCGTGGCCGAGGCGGCGATTACGACCGCGGAGGCAGCCACGGAATCCGCCAAAGCCGAGCGCGAAACCGCTGAGTTGAACCTCGCCTACACCCGCGTGCACGCCCCGGTCAGAGGTCGGATCAGTCAGCGGTATGTGACCGAAGGCAATCTCGTGGGGGGTGGAACCCCGACATCGACACTTCTGACCACCATCACGTCGGTGAGCCCGATCTATTGCATCTTCAACGCCAACGAGCAAGACGTTTTGAAGTACACACGGTTGGCGTTGGCGGGGCAGCGTGCGAGCTCACGCGTGGCAAAAAACCCGGCCTATCTCGGCATCGTGGACGAGACGGGCTTCCCTCACCAAGGTCATATGGACTTCGTTGACAATCGCTTCGATGCAGCCACCGCCAGCTTGACGGCCCGCGCTGTTTTTCCGAACGACCAGCAGATTCTCGTGCCGGGCATGTTTGCGAAGATCCGAATACCCGGGAGCTCGGCTTACCAGGCAGTGCTGATTCCGGATTCGGCGATCGGTACCGACCAGGCATCACAGTATGTCTTCATCGTTGCCGATGGGGTGCTCGAGCGCTGTCCCGTCACGACGGGTCCAATTGTCCACGGCCTTCGCGTGATTCGTGAAGGGCTCACGGGCGACGAGGAACTGGTCATCGAAGGACTCATCCGTGCCCGACCGGGGCTCGAGGTGACGACCAAGAAGGGAACGATCGAAGTCCTCGACGATGGATTGCCCGACGACTACGAGCCCCTGCCTCCGGAGCAGTGGATTTCCACGCAGCGCGAGGCCGCGGCACCGACACCGCCGGTCGCGAAGCAGCCCGAGCTCGATCAAGGGGACGGGCCGCCGTGAGGTTTCCACACTTCTTTATCGAACGGCCGATCTTTGCCACAGTGCTGTCATTCTTGATCGTGCTCGTGGGGGGCATTACGTATTTCACCCTCCCGGTCTCCCAGTATCCGGATGTGGCCCCGCCCACGATCCTGGTGAACGCGAGCTATCCCGGTGCGACACCGCAGGTGATTGCCGACACGGTTGCCACGCCGATCGAACAGGAGATGAACGGTGTCGACAACATGCTCTACATGGAGTCTTCGTCGAGTGCCGACGGCACCATGCAGCTCACGGTGACCTTCAAGCTCGGCACCAATCTCGATGACGCTCAGGTGCTGGTCCAGAACCGCGTGTCCGTGGCCGAGGGACGCCTGCCGGATGTCGTTCGTCAGATTGGCGTGACGACCCAGAAGCAGATTCCCGACATGCTCATGGTGGTCCACCTAACCTCGCCCGATGAAAGTCGGGATTCGCTGTACATCAGCAACTTTGCCTTCCTGCAAATTCGAGACGCCCTCATGCGGCTCGATGGCGTGGGAGACATTCGCATCGCCGGTGGGAATGAGTATGCGATGCGGGTCTGGCTCGACATCGAGAAAATGATGCACATCGACCTGACCGCGGGCGATGTGATCGCCGCGATCCGCGAGCAGAACGCGCAGGTCGCTGCGGGTGTGATCGGACAGCCTCCCACATCCGACGCGGGGGCATTTCAGTTGAACGTGACCACGCAGGGCCGTCTGCGAGAAGTCGCAGAGTTTGGCGACATCATCGTCAAGCGAGGCGACGACGGCCATGTGGCCCGGTTGCGGGACGTGGCTCGGCTCGAGCTCGGGGCGCAGGACTATTCTCGCCTCAGCTATCTCGACGGAAAGCCGGCCATCGCCGTCATCATCTACCAGCGGCCTGGCACCAATGCCGTCGATACGGCCGTGGAAGTGAAACGGGCCATGGAACAGATGAAGGCGACCTTCCCGGAAGGGATCGGGTATGAGATCGCCTACAACCCGACCGACTACGTCGAGGAGTCGATCCGTGAGGTGTTCGACACCCTGCTGATCACGACCGTGCTCGTCGTGCTCACGGTCTTCATGTTCCTGCATCACTGGCGGCCGACGATTATTCCGGTCCTCGCGATTCCGATCTCATTGATCGGCACGTTCGCTGCCATGCAGTGGCTCGGCGTCACGCTCAACACGCTCTCGCTGTTTGGACTCGTGCTCGCGATCGGCGTGGTGGTGGACGATGCGATCGTCGTGGTCGAGAACGTGGAGCGATTGATCGGCCAGGGCATGTCACCTCGCGAGGCTGCCCACAAGGCCATGGATGAAGTTGGCTCGGCGCTCATTGCCACGACGCTCGTGCTCATCGCCGTGTTCGTGCCAACCGTCTTCATCCCCAGTATCAGTGGCAAATTTTATCAGCAATTCGCGCTGACGATATCGATTGCGACAGCCATTTCGACCTTCGTGTCGCTGACGCTCACGCCAGCGATGTGCGCGTTGTTGCTGAAGCCCTCGGAAACTCCGAAGACTCGGACGGCAAGACTCTTTGACCTCGTGTTTGGATGGATGTTCCGGGGATTCAACAGGGGCTTTGATATCACGAGCAATGCCTATGCATGGATCGTCGCGGGCCTGGTGCGGGTGTCGTTTGTCTCGCTCGTGGTCTACGGCGGCCTCCTGGTTGCCACGTGGTACTCCTTCGGTATGGTCCCGACCGGCTTTATTCCCGAGCAGGATCAGGGGTATGTCATCGTCGCCATTCGGCTGCCGGACGGGGCGGCGCTATCGCGCACCGATGAGGTGACAAAACGTGTCTCGGCGATTGGAAACACGATTGACGGCGTCGCGCATACGGTAGGAATTGTCGGACTCTCAGGATCGACCTTTTCGGTCAGTCCGAATGCGGCGGTGGCCTTCATGCCGCTGGAGGACGCAAAGGCCCGGGCGGCCCGTGGACGCGATGTTCAGGCAATCGCAGCCGACCTTCGCAGTGCCGTCAGTGCGATCAATGAGGCCGAGGTCTTCATCATCCCGCCCCCTCCGGTTCGCGGGATCGGGCGTGGGGGCGGCTTCAAGATGTACCTGCAAGACAGGTCGGGCGCCGGCACGAATACCCTCGCCCTCGTCGCGGAGCAGATGGTGGCGGACGCCAACCAGGTTCCCGGGCTCCTGCAGGTGTTCACGAACTACCGATTGAGCGTTCCCCAGATTTATGCGGATGTGGATCGGGTCAAGGCCCAGATGCTCGATATTCCGATCAGCAACGTCTTCGAGGCACTCCAGATTTACCTGGGGTCGGCGTACATCAACGACTTCAACCTGCTGGGGCGGACATATCGCGTGACCGCGCAGGCGGAGTCCGAGTTTCGGGACGAGCCAGACGACATCCTTCGGCTGCGAACGCGGAGTGCGCGGGGAGACAGTGTGCCGCTGGGATCGGTGCTGGAACTCAAACGCACGGTTGGCCCCGATCGCCTGGTGCGCTTTAACCTCTATCCCGCTGCAGACGTCAATGGATCGACCATGCCTGGATTCAGCACCGGTCAGTCGCTCGAGGCGATGGAGCAACTGGCGGCCGTAAACCTTCCGTCAGGGTTTGGCTATGCCTGGACGGAGATGGCGTTTCAGGAGAAGCAGGCGGGCAACACGATCGTGTACCTCTTTCCGCTCGCCGTGCTTTTCGTCTTCCTGGCACTCGCTGCCCAGTACGAAAGCTGGCTGTTGCCGCTTGCGATTGTCTTGATCGTTCCGCTCTGTGTGCTCTTCGCGATCCTCGGCGTCTGGATGCGAGGAATGGACAACAACATTCTGACTCAGATCGGATTCATCGTTCTGGTAGGGCTCGCGTGCAAGAACGCGATCCTGATCGTGGAGTTTGCCAAGCAAGAAGAGGATGCCGGGAAGGATCGGTTTCAGGCTGCGGTGGATGCCTGCCGGCTGCGGCTACGACCGATTCTCATGACGGCATTCTCGTTCATTCTGGGTGTGATTCCGTTGCTCGTGGCCACCGGAGCCGGCTACGAGATGCGTCGCGTGCTGGGCACGACGGTCTTCAGCGGAATGCTCGGAGTGACCCTCTTCGGGTTATTCCTGACGCCGGTGTTCTATGTCGTCCTGCGGCGCTTCGCACGGACAAGCCAATGACGCTGCGCTGCTCACCCCCGTGGATTCACATTCGTGCCCCTCTTGATGTTTGAAGAGCTCACTCATGGCATCCCTCCCTTCCGCTAGGGGTCTTTCTGGCATCACGCTCTGCGTTCTTGTCGATGGCGGGACGAGCGACGATGCGTTCTGCCGTCTCGTTGAGAGCCTCTTCGCGGCCGGCGTGCGGATGCTTCAGGTTCGCGACAAGCGGCTTCTCGACGACCTGCTCGTGGAGCGGGTGCGCACGGCGGTGGCGGCTGCCCACGGGATCGATTCAGAGCGTCCGCCGCTCGTCGTCGTGAACGACCGCGTGCAGGTCGCCGCGGCCGCCGGTGCCGACGGCGTGCATCTCGGGGCGGATGACATGCCCGTGCCAGACGCGCGGCAGGTACTCGGACCCGGTGCGATTATTGGTCGCACGGCCCACACAATCGACGAGGCTCGTGACGCCGTCGCTGATGGGGCCGACTATCTCGGTGTGGGGCCATGTTTTCCGTCGATGACAAAATCGTTTGCCACCCACGCCCCGCGTGAGTTCCTTCGCACCGCGGCGGCCCTGCCGCGGCCCGTCTTTTCCATCGGCGGCATCACGGTCGATCGATTACCAGAGCTGCGTGGCCTCGGGATCACGAGAGTCGCGGTGGCTGGGGCCATCACCGGCATGGCAGACCCTGCGGCCGAAGCCCGACGGTTTCTCGAGGCGCTTGCGGGATAGCAAGAGCGTCTTTGCGGGTCATGGCCGACCCTGCGGGGCCGGTGGTGCACGGCGTGACGGTTGTAGGCCGCTTGCGGAGTTCTACGAAGCGGAACGTGCCATGGCCACGATGACAAGGGCCGGGGAACGGATTCCCGTGAGCCGGGGCGGGTGAAGGACTGCTGGGAGGCACCGGGCGAGCGAGCCAAGGGCCTTTGAAACGGTCTCTTCACGCATCAAAAAATCCAGGGAGGGATCATGCGTCGCGTGTTTGTGGTTGCTGCTGCGCTTGTGGTATCGACGGGCTCGGTCGGTGTTCGGGCAACCGATTCAGGGTCCGAGATCGACCTGACGAGTCTGTCGGAACTGGGCGGCACATACACGGCCGACACCACGACGGGTGAATCGTCCTTCGCTGACGTGGCCTACGGCACCCCTTCGCTCGCCAGCCGGTTCTATCTCAGCGGTATCATGGGCACATCGTTTGCCCGGGGAACGGCAGGCGGTGAAAACCAGGTGCTCTCGATCCCCGGGTTTAATGTTGCCGTCGGGCAAAACGGAGCGTCGGATCAGACCCTCTTCACCGGCGGTGCGGCACTCGGCCTCGCTCTCGACCGGCCGATGGGCCAGCTCCGGATGGAAGTCGAAGGCCGCTGGCGGGATCCGATGTATGGCACGGCCACGGGCTTTGCCTCCGTCAACGGCACGCCAATCATCAGTGGCCCTCTCGATTTCCGGATCGGCACGGGCTGGTCGACCATGACCAATTTCTGGCGAGACTTCGATGTGAATGACTCGTTCAGCGTGTATGGCGGTGGCGGCTTCGGCGTCGGTGGCTACCAGTACCAGACGACGGCAGCGGTGATCCCGGGAATTCTTACGCTCGACGGCCAGAACAGTGTCACCACGTTTGCCTGGCAGGTTGGTGTGGGCGGGGTGTACAGGCTCAATGATCGCATTGAGTTTGACGCCGGCTATCGGTTCTTTGCCATGGCCGATACAGACGTGCCAATCGCTGCCAATGCAGCCCTCGGTCCGATCGCCGTCTCGCTGCCACTGGGCAACTTCTCGTCGGCCTTCAGCGCCAGTGAACTGCTCTTCACGGTGCGCATCTACGAGCCCTTCCGCTCCTGGCGGTAAGGGGTAGGGAACCGCGAGCAGCGCGGCGGGGCGGCCTGAAACACTCAGCCGCCCAGGGCGGTGCGAAGATGGTCCCACTCAAGCGTTCGCCACGGGACGGCCTCGGTGAAGGTGTCTGGGACAGGTTCACCTGGTGATTCCCCCGCGAAGACGGCCGTCACGTCGGCCCGCTCGATGGCGGTATCGACGGCGGCGGTGAGATGATCGAGCCACTCCGGTACCTCGACACCAGAACCACTGGCAACACCCAGAAACCCGCGGGCCTTCTGCTCGAGGGCCATCGCCGCACCGACGGGCGTGCCTGACACCACCTCCGAGACGGCAGCCGGTACGAGCGCCTCGAGCTCGTCTTGTTCGAGGGCCACCGTGAACGGCCGTCGCACGCGATCGGCAACACTCGCCAGTCGCACGCCCCATTGTTTCTCGAGCGCGTCGAGCCGTGCGACAAGCGTGCCTGCCGTGTCTCGCGTTTCTTCGCGCATTCGGTTCCGCCATGCGACGGCCGCCTCCGACGCTCCCCGCCGCGCGAGCACGCGGTGGGCCATATCGACCGGCCGGAGCGTCCAGGCGATTCGGTCATACTCGGCCTTCAGACGAAGGTGATCGAGAAGGATATGAAGATGTTCGCCGCGGTCTGATTGGGATGTCGTCGAGTTCCAATCGCGATACTCCGCATGGTTCTCGGCAATGCTCTCGAGCACGACCCGCAGCCGCGAGGCAGCCTGCTTGAGCGGCATTGCCCCACTTGCCAGGTCGGTGGCGAGCCTCGCGGGCCAGCGGTCGCGTCCCGTGCCGCCGTCGGGCTCCGATTCCAGCCGCTCCACAAGCCGCTCGAGGTAGTTCCGCATGCCCCCGCGGAGGATGCCCCGCAGCGCCATCGGCGCGAGCATGTGCTGCGTGAAGAGCCCCGTGCCATACCGCTCGACAAACTCCCGCGTGGCCGCAAACGCCTTGTCGTCGCGAAGCCTCTCGAGCACCGAGAGTCGCAACTGCCGGGCGTGGGTGAGCCAGGTCTCGAGCAGCCGCGGCACGAGCTGCGAGAGCCCGTCGAGGATGCGGCTGGTCGCTTCCGATGTCGCGGCACCGTCGGCGACGGCGCTTTCCACGATCCGCTCGACGAGCGCCGTCGTAGCCGCCTCGAAGACGCGATCAAACTCGCTGACACTTGCCCCGCCGGCAGGCCGACGACTCTCAAGTGACTTGGCCAGGCGAACGATCTCGATTGTCTCCTCGACAAGCCCCAGCCGCGGTAGTACCGTCGCCAACCGTTCGAGAAGCCGCTCCCGGCACCGCGCCCGAACGATCCGGTCGGCACGGCCACCACGAGAGAGCGGAACATACAACACCGGCTTGCCTGCGAGCCGCTCTCGCACGAGCGGCAAGATCGCCTTGACGGTGGCCGCATCGCCACGCATCGCGGCGGCGAGCAACTGGCCGACAATCCCGCGAGACGAGGGTGTTTCGCGGGGAGA
>JBGTGN010000105.1:0-8716 GCA_041746715.1 Pirellulales bacterium
GGCCGCTGTCGCGGCCTGGCTCGAACGCACACGGCCGCAGTTTGCTGCTCGCGCCGGCGGGCAGCCCTCCTGGGTGATCCTCTCTGCCCGCGGGAACCGGCTCTCGCGGATGCGAATCTGGGAGATCGTGCAGGAGCATGCCGCAGCAGCCGGCATCCCGCCCGGCATCGGCCCTCACACCCTCCGGCACTCGTTCGCCACGCACCTCGTCGCCGGTGGCGTCGATCTTCGGCATGTCCAGGAAATGCTCGGCCATGCCAGCATCGCCACGACCCAGCGATACACCCACGTGGACGCCGGTCGCCTCAAGTCGATCCACGAGAAGTTTCACCCGCGCCGATAAGAGGACAGGGGGCTTGGCTATCGGGCTAAAAACCTCAGCTTGTTGAAGCGGAGGGGAGTGGGTGTCCCCTGCGTGGTCGGGGGGAGCACGGCCGGGATCCTTGGTACGATCTGGACGCTGGCCTGGTCATCCTCGGAAGGATTCTGGTTACCCGGCGTCGAGTCGATATCGTATTCGTTTGCGGTGAAGACCGCGGCGGTATTCACCATGGTGATCGGTTTTGTGACGAGGGCCGTCATGACCAAGGTCTCCCAATGGCCGCTCCCCACGCTCCCCACGCTCCACAGCCCAGTGAGGCTGTCGTAGGTTCCTACGCTGGCGGTCGATGAGAGCAAGATCAGTCCAGCGGGCAGGAGGTCCGATACGGACACGCCTGTAGCCGTGATGGGACCGGAGTTCCCGACCGTGATCGTGAACGTCACCGACTCATCCACGAGCGGTGTGGACGTATTGACGACCTTGGTCAGGGCGAGGTCGATCACGCGTGGTGTGACCGCCACCCGTGCGAGGTCATCCTCGGTGGGATTGCCATTGCCGGGCGTCGAGTCGATGTCGAACTCATGTGCCGTCCACACCTGGGCGGTGTTGGTTTTCACCCCCGGCGTCGTGACCGTGGCCACGAGCGAAAGGGTGTGGGATGCGGCTTGGGCGACGGCGCCCACATGCCACAAGCCACTGACCGTGTTGTAATACCCTTGCGTTGCCTGGGCACTGACGAGGCTCAATCCTGCGGGCAGGAAGTCGAGTATCCGCACGCCCGTGGCATGATTGGGGCCATCATTCCTGACGACGATGGTAAACGTCACGTCCTGGCCCACGTCGGGCGTCGTATCGTCCACGGTCTTGGTCAAGGCGAGATCGATCACGCGTGGTGTGACCGCCACCCGTGCAAGGTCATCCTCGGTGGGATTGCCATTGCCGGGCGTCGAGTCGATGTCGAACTCGTGTGCCGTCCACACCTGAGCGGTGTTGGTTTTTACCCCCGGCGTCGTGACCGTGGCCACGAGCGAAAGGGTGTGGGATGCCGCCGAGGCGACGTTGCCCACATGCCACAAGCCACTGACCGTGTTGTAGTACCCTTGCGTTGCCTGGGCACTGACGAGGCTCAACCCTGCTGGGAGGAAGTCGAGTACCCGCACGCCCGTGGCATGATCGGGGCCATCATTCGTGACGACGATGGTAAACGTCACGTCCTGGCCCACGTGGGGCGTCGTATCGTCCACGGCCTTGGTGACCGCCAGATCAATCACCGGCGTGCTGAAGTTGACCGTCTCGACCGTGGGGCCAAACCCACCAATCGCATCAATGAAACCATCGACGGCGACGCTCGCAGCGTCGATGTCGACTTGAATCGCGCCGAGGTTTGTCAGGGTTGCCCCCGCTCCGGTCGCGGCGACCAGGCTCGTGAACGGCAGAAACACCCTGGTCAGGCTTCCAAGCGTATTGGAAAACGGAATGACAGCCGTCGAGGAGTTGCCAGCGTCGGTGAAAAGCTGGATGGTAACGGTGCCGGCCTTGTCGGCATTGAGGAGAAGCGCGAGCCCCGTGTTCTTCCCACCATCGGTCAGGTCGATGCCGCCCAGGCCGGTATGGTTCGTGGAGTCGGCGGCATTCCCCGAGCCGTCCCATGTCACCCGGCGTGAACCCGTGGCGGATGCTGTCGCGTTGAAGTCGAGTCGTGACAAACCGCTCGCCGGATCGTTGGCTGCCAGCGCCACCGTGCCAAACGGCTGATCGATGGTGGCCAACAGCTTGCGGAATCCACCGATCGCTTCGCTGGCCGGGACGGTCGAAGCCGCGGTGAACGTGCCGCCGGTGGCCCTCGCGACTTGTCGTGTGGTGTCGAAGGTGTCGATGACCGTGTGCATCGTGCCTTCGGTGTCTGCCGGTGTGATGGTGATCAGATTGCTCGCGACGGACGGGAGGGTCACCGATCCCATGGCGAAGGCTTGTCGGTGGACGAAGTAGGTGCCGGCGAGCACATGATCGAATCGAAAGCGTCCGTTGGAAGCCGTGGTCGTGCTGCTCAATGCCGCATCGGTCGCCGGATCGAAGACGCCATCCCCGTTGTCACCGTGCAAGGTCATGACAATGCCGGCAATCGCGTCATCTATTCCACCAGCGTTGAATGAAGCCAGGCCTGCGATGGCTGCCAGATCGGCGGCGAGCAGCGTGCGGGTCTCGAGGGTCTCGAATCGCATGGGACTCAGGCGCCGCGCGGCGTGCCGTCTCCGGGCACGGCCAGAACCGGTGCGCGTGGGCCGGAGAGAAAACCAGGTCAACCAGGGCTGGTTTCGGTGCGGAGTCATTGATGATTCGTGCCGAGGGATGGAGACCACCTCCGTCAAAGACGGTACGCGGCGTGCCATGGCTGGCCGGCAGGCCTAGGGGCTGTGCCGACGAACCAACACGATTACCTTCGGACGCTTGGGCTGAGCGGCTTGACTGGAACGAATGGGCCTCACGGTCCCACGTGTCGTGCACGCAGTCTGGGTAGCGCAGGCAAGACAAACGGCACGGGCATTCGTGGGTCGGTGGGCCATTCGGAGGCGCTGGTGAGCTCTCGAGAATCGCTTCGGAAAGTGAGGTTGGCTTCGCATTGCCACCTTTGGTATTTCGCCTGCATCCAAAGGTGGCGGCGCCTCCAACATTCCAGTGGCTCATCCATGAAGCGATTTCCATACCTTGCAGCCCTGTGCGGCGTTCTCGCGCTGGGCAGTTTCCATGCGCACGCTCGAGAGGGTGACAACCCTCGGGCCTCCGCGGGGTATGACGCCGTGGGCCGCCTTATGCGAAACCATGAGGCCGACACCGGCCGTCGCTCGCCGCCGTTCGTCTTGGTCGACGCGGAGGGAATAGCCCGGTGCTATGTCATATCGCGTGCTGGAGGCGACCTCTCTGAACTCCTCAACCAGCGAGTGGGCGTGCGAGGCTCGGTCCGGTCTGTGGCTGGCGACCCCTTGCCACTCATTCTCGCGCAGACTGTGCAGGCCGTAGGCGATCCCGCGGCGCAGCCTGCCAGGCCTCTGGCCGCGAAGCCGCCAGCGAATACGTCCGAGCCCGCAGAGACAAGCCGTCCCGTGCGGCAGGCCGCTCACACCCGCCGGGAGGCTCCGCGGAATGAGCCGACGCTGGCAAAGGCCCCCACTCCAGCACCGGAGATCGCGGAACCGCCGGCGGTGGCCGTGAAACCCGAGAACCTGCTCATCGTTCAGCCGGAAGCCGAGGAGTTGTCAAGCGAGGCACCGGAACCCGAGGAACTGCTCATGGTCCAGCCGGAGGCCGAGGCACTGCCCTCGTCCCCCCTGGAGGACGAGCCGGCACCGATCGATTCGTTTCCGTCAGAGGTGCCTCACGACCTATCGGGACTGGAACCAGGCGTATTCGAGGGGCCCAATGCCGATTGCGACTGTGAGACGTGTGGGGGCACCAGGTGCACCACGTGCAGTGCGTGCTGTCTCGCGAACGACCCAGGCCAGTGGTTCGTGCGAGCCGAATATCTTCTGTGGGCCACCAAGGGCATGTCCATTCCACCGTTAGCCACCACGGGCCCAAGCGCCAGTAACCCCGGCATCCTTGGCGAGCCAGGAACCGTCATCTTGTTTGGCAACGAGGCAATCAATGGCGATATGCGTTCGGGCGGACGAATTGCATTGGGGACGTGGCTCGATCAAGGCCAAACCTGGGGCGTGAGTGGCGAGTACTTCGGCCTCGAGGATGCGGGCGAGTCGTTCTTCGCCACATCGAATGCAAACGGCGTGCCGACCATTTCGAGACCGTACTTCACCGTGTTTGGCCTGGATGCCATGGGTGACCTCAAGCCAGCCGGCGAGAATGCTGAGCTCGTCGCGCTCGAAGGCGTGTTGGCCGGAAGTCTCCGGGTCGATACCAATACCTCGTTTCAAGGAGGCGGTGTCTTCTTGAGACACACGTTTTGCTGCAAGAATCGGTGCTGGGGCTCCTGCAAAGGGAACCATTCCAACTGCACGACTTCGTGTTGTGATACCGCATCGTCTGGCGTGCCCGGAGGCGTTCGCGTGGGCATGTTTGGCGGCTACCGATTCATGCTCTTGGGCGATGGAGTCAGCATCACCGAAGACCTCACTGCGATTTCCTCGTCGCCTGCCGACCAGGGTCGGTTTCTGATCAACGACAACTTCCGGTCAAACAATGAATTTCACGGTGGCGAGTTGGGGTTTGTCGCGGAGGCACGCCGCGCCCGCTGGACGGTCGAGCTCCTCAGTCGACTCGCATTGGGCAACAACCGCCAAACGGTGGGCATCGACGGCTCCACCGTGATCTCTGGATCCCAACAAGATGATGGCACCTACGAAGGGGGCCTTTTGGCGCTTCCCACCAACATCGGCACCTACACGCGAAACCAGTTCTCGGTGATCCCGCAAATCAACGCCAACCTGGGCTACAATCTGACGCCGTCTTTACGGGCGATCGTGGGGTACACGTTTATCTACTGGGGCAACGTGGCCCGTGCTGGTGACCAGATCAGTCTCGACGTCAACGAGACGTACATTCCCGCTGGATTCGCCCAGCCGCAGGGCCCTCGCCGGCCTGCGTTTGCCTGGCAGCCCAATGATTTTTGGGCGCAAGGGTTGAACGTCGGTCTCGACTATTTTTGGTAAGCACGAGACGCTGACCCATCGCGGGCGGGCAATGCATCGAGAAGCCGATCGCCGCCCATCGGCGACGCTGCTCGTGCCCCCCGCTACCTCGCCTTTTTGGGCGGCGTGAACTTGATCTTCTGAATGAGCGGCACGACGGCGTCGCCCTGCACGATGCCGGATGCCGCGGTGATCGCGCAGACCACATGTTCGTATTCGAGGGCAGGATCGCAATCGAGCTCGAGTTCCGCACGCTTGGCGACGGCGAGATCGTTGTTGACGGCATCGAGAATGTGCTTCTGAAGCGATGCCACGAGCTTGTCTGCCGCGGCCTGCTTTGCGCTCCGAGCCGCCGCCAGTTGTGGACCGTTTCCGTGGCCGGCTCGAATCGCCGCATCAAACATCGCCCCGGCGGTCGCGACCTCGTTGAGCACATCCCGTCCCGCAGCCGTCTTGTCACCCAGCCTCACGTCCCTCAGGTGTCCCTCGGGCGTTGCCGTCATCTTCACGATGATGGGAGTGGCAGAGTCTTTGTCGCGGTCGTCGTCTCTGATCACACCGAGCGGCATCCGAATATTGAAATCACCTTCCACGACGACCGTGCGAAGGGTGAGCATGAAGAAGGTGAGCAACTGAAACACGACGTCGATCATCGCGGTCATATCGACGGGTACCTTGCCGGCAAGCGCGCTTGTCCGTTTGGCCATGGCATGGCTCCTTGGATTCGGCTCGACCTATGGGCCTATAGCCGTTTCTCAGACAGGCTCTTATTCCGCGGCGTGGTCCTGGTTTATTCCCACGATCTGAGCGATCCGCTAGGAGGCAGGCTGACCAGGGCTCTATCTCGCCTTTTTGGGCGGCGTGAACTTGATCTTCTGGATCAGTGGCACGACGGTGTCGCCCTGCACGATGCCGGAGGCAGCGGTGATGGCGCTGATGACATGGTCATACTTGAGTGTGGGATCACAGTCGAGCTCGAGCTCCGTGAGCTCCGCACGTGAGAGATCGTTGCCGAAGGCGTCAAGAATTTGCTGCTGAAGGGCCGCGGCAAGCTGTTCGGCAGCAGCCTGCTTGGCGTTGCGAGCAGCCGCGAGCTGGGGGCCGTTGCCAGGCCCGGCTCCGATGGCGGCATCGAACATGGCGTCGGCGCTGGCGAGCTTGTCGAGCACGTCTCTCGCCACCGCCCCTTTGCCGCCGAGTCGGACATCACTCAGGTGCCCCTCGGGGGTCGCGGTCATCTTCACGATGATTGGCGGAATCGGGTTGTCGGCGCTGCCGGCACTTGCCCCAAGGGGCATGCGAATATTGAAGTCCCCCTCCACGATCACTGTCTTGAGGGTGAGCATGAAAAACGTGAGCAACTGAAACACGACATCGATCATCGCCGTCATGTCGATCGGGACTTTTCCGGCGAGTTTGCTTTGACGCTTGGCCATATCAGGGTCCTTTGTACTCGGCCCGCAGGACGAACTTGTCGAAGCCCTTCTCCTGGCAGGTGCGAATGATCTGCTGCACGTCGCCGGTCTGGGAGCGGCCATCGGCCCGCACAACGACCGTGATCGCCGCTGGCGTCTTGCCGTTATTGATGATCAGGATCTTCTCATTCTCGAGATAATCGCCGAGGGCCGCGATGGCGACCGGTTCACCAGCATAGATCACGCGGCCATCGTTCATGAGCTGGAGCGTGAGCGGCTCCATGTCGGAGTTTTCAACCGGTTTGGCCACCTGGCTCGTGGGGAGTTGAACCCGCTGGTCTTGCTCCGACTCGGTGAAGTTGAGCGTAAACATGAAAAACGTGATGAGCTGAAAGGTCACATCGATCATCGGCGTCATGTCGATGTCGGACCCATCCGCTTTCTTCCGCTTGGCCATCGCCCGCTCCTGCTGTAAGAGACCCTCGTGACGAGCCTCCGATGACTACTTCTTGGCCAATGTTTGGAACCGGGACATGAGGCGGGTGGTCTCTTCCGTCGATTCGGCGTAGATCTCTTCCAGCCAATTCTTGAACATCTGGAAGAACAGGATCGCCGGGATCGCGATCCAGAGGCCGATCAGCGTCGTGACAAGGGCCGTTGAGATACCGCCGGCCAACTGATCTGGCTTCGGTGCCACGCCCGGATTGTCGGCGATCTGCTTGAAGCTGCTCACCATACCGGTCACCGTACCGAGCAGCCCAAGCATCGGGGCAAGTGCGCCAATGAGTGAGACGTAACTAATTTTGTGCTCGAGCTTCATCTGCTCGTCTCCCTGGGCCTCTTCCATGGCGGCGATCGCGGCTGGATACCCGGCCTGAAGCTTGCCCATGCCGGCGGCGAGCACGTGGCCGAGATACGAGTCGTCGTTCTTGGCGAGCTCGTAGGCAGGCTGATACTCCTTGGCCTCGAGGTGCTGCTCAAACTGCGCTGACAGCGACTCCGGGAGGAGAATCGTCTTTCGGATCTGGAGAAAGCACATCACGAGGAGAGCCACGAGAATGAACGAGAGAAGCAAAAAGACAGGACCGAAGACCCATCCGCATGCCGATGCGATGTACACGAGGAGATTGCTGCCGCCACCGCCCGTTTCTTCCTCAAACTCCTCGCCTTCCTCCTGGGCAACGACCACGTTAGGCGTCAGGCACGTGATCGCGACCGTCGAGGAAGCCAGCAAGCACGCGGCCATGAGAAGATAGCGGAGATGGACCGCAGGCATGCCAACGCAACGCCCTACGCGGAACCATGTTGCTCCCTTCACCTGCTCGTGCGAGGCCATGTCCATGAATCGTCTCCTAGAAAATGAAAACAGAGAATGAAAGCGAGAGAAAGAACAAAGTGGGGGCCCGTCGAGGCGGCACGGAATAACGTCGGAACACCCTATGGCGTCCAAGAGTACCCTCGCTGCGGCCAGTGTCTACATCCCACGAACCTCATGAGGCCTTTCCTGCCTTTGCAAGCTTGGCGGCCCAGGGTGTCTGCGGGTAAAGCGAGCCGAGAACCTGACTTGCTTCCCGAGCCCGTTCGGGCTGGTTGGTGGCATTCCAGAGCTCGACAAGGTTGTAGAGTGCCTCAGCATGGGCCTCTGGCACCACGTTGAAAACGAGATCCACGGTTAGGAACGAGATAATGGCATCTTCCTTTTCTCCACCAGCTGCCCGCTGGCAGGTGCCGAGGGTCGTATAGGCCAGGGCCAGAAGTGTTTTGTCGGCAGGGTCGGCATTCCGGATAACCTCTTCGGCGACGCTGACACCTTCCGCAGGCTTGCCGCTCAGTCCCAGGCACCTCGCACGGCCAAGGGTGGCTTCCCGTTTTTGGCGGTTGCTGGCCTGGTCGGACGGATCGGTCACGATTTTTTCGGCGGCGGTGAACTCCTTGATGGCGTCGGCATACTTCCCCTGTTGCATGAGGAGGGAGGCGCGGGCGGAAGCCGATCGCACCCGCATGGCCGGGGGACCACGATCAAGATTGCGATACGCGTCGGCCGCGTCGGCAAAATTGCCCTGGCGGGCCCGCACATCCCCAAGAAGCTCGGAAGCGAAATAGAAGTGGTGACTGCGGGAGTTTTTCTGGAGGAATTCGACGAGTTGTTTTTCCCACGCGGCCACCGATGCGTTGGGCGCGGCCAGCATGTTGGATGCAATCCGAACGAAGTCGTACTCCTCGCGAACACGCGGGTCGAGGATTCGAAGGTCCTCCTCCAGAATTTTGGAGATTTCTTCGGCTGCACCGGAGCCATCTCGTCGATAGAGCAGGCGCCGTGCTCCCCTCAGCGTCTCGAG
>JBGTGN010000106.1:0-12201 GCA_041746715.1 Pirellulales bacterium
TCGCCTCCCTCGATGATCGCCCGCGACTGCCCATCGGCCTCGGTCGCGGCCGCCACTCCAAGACCCTCGCGTGCAAGCCGGCAGCCGACTTCGTCTGCCGTTTCGGTGACGCCCGGTGACGCATGGCGGATGGTCACAGCGTAGCCACACCGCGAGGCGGCCTCGGCAGCAGCATGCACGGCAGTGGCATTGCTTCCGAGAAGGAGATGGTCCACACGGCACCCGCGAGGTGTGATCCAAGACCCTGTGGGTGAGCACGATCGACGCTTGTTTGGGCTGTCCATGCGCGACACGTCGTCGCGAAGTAGGCCCACGAGTTGCGGGGCGACGTGCGCCGCGACGGCACCGTATCGCTCGAGAATGCCAAGCACCTCAACGGGATCGACGACGGCCGGCATACACGGCCCCGATGCAATTGATTCGAGGGGATCACCAATCACGTCAGACAAGACGAGCACGAGCATCCGCCCGGCGGCACAGGTCCGCGCGAGACCGCCCCCCTTCACATCACTTGCCGCTTGGCGCACACGATTGATCTCGGTGATGTCGGCCCCGGCCGCCGTGAGAAACCCCGCGAGTGCGATCTTCTCCTCGAGCGGCACGCAGGGCCGCGGCATGGCGAGCAGTGCCGAGCCGCCGCCGCTCACAATCGCAAAGACGATGTCTTCCGGGGTGAGCGTTTCAAGGATCAGAAGCATCTCCCGCGTGGCGGTCACGGCGGCGGGCGTAGGAAAATTCTTGGCGGCGGGCCTTGTTTCGCGGATTTCAACACCTGGCACGCGACGTCCGCAGCCCTCGGGCACGCTCACAAGGCCGGTGACACGGTCGATCGCCACACCGCCGTGAACGAGCATCTCGACAACCCCCGCAGCCATTCCCGCCGCTGCCTTTCCCCCACCAAGAATCACCACGCGACCACGGCCACCGAGACTCGCCGGGTTGGCAAGCGGCTCACGGTCGAGAAGAAGACGCCGTTCATCAATGCAGATCCGTCGCGTCACGAGGCTCTCGGGCTGCACCGCCGCAATCGCAGCATCGATGATCTGTTGCAGATGGTGCTGCATCAGGTTTCGCGTCCAGCTTCAAAAGGCTGAGGTCCAGCACCACTATTCTTGGGGTCAAACTTCGAGAGATCGATGCCACCGCGGCCTTCTTCTTCGAGAAGCTTCACGCGCATCTCGAGCCGTTCGAGTCTGCGGGCGAGCATGGCGGTGGACTCCTGCGACGGCTCGGCCCGCTTGACCCGTGGTATGACCGGATAGCCGAGCTGCCGCTGGAGGGCGGCAAAGAAGAAGAGCGGATCCTTGCCGCGGTTGGCGCGGGCAATGCGGCCTTCCTTCTCGCCGAAGAGGATCTTGCGATCAGGCGCGGACTCCGCGCGACCGGCCATCAGCGCATCGCGTTTTTCAAGCCGCCAGTATTCAGGGCTTCGCACGAACACGAGATCGGCCAGATCGACAAGGCCCACCTGGCGGGCGACGGTGCTGATCCAACGCTTCCATTCGTCATCAAAGATATCATCGGCCGCGACGGCCGTGAGCCCGTGGCCATAGTCGAGTCGGTTTCGCGAGAGGCACTCGAAGCGATAGAAGAAGAGGCCTTGGGGCGAGGCACCTTCGGCGCGGTACGTCGCCTCGCGCTCGAGCATGGCGAGGCCCGTGCGAATATCGAACCGCCCCCCTTCGTCTTCGGCGGCGGCGACGACAAACGTCTGGAACGCGGTGAAGTAGTGGGGAAGCCTGGCGAGGGCGGTGGAAAGCGTGCCAACAAGTCTTAATTCACTGACAAGATAACCAATGGCAAGCGGCAGCTTGGAGGTGGCGAGCACCTCCTGCCCGATCGCGGCGAGGGCTTCCTGGGCGGCGATTCCCGCGACGATCCGCTCTCCGAACGACCGGAACAGGTAGGCCTGTTCGATGTATTCCTCGCGGTCGAGCAATGGCATACCCGGAAAAAAGTGGACACGGCCACAAGCGGCCCGTCGGCAGCCCGTTCCGCCATCCTATAATCGAGGGGCTCTGGCATGCATCGGTAGAGCCCAGATTTTCTCGAGTGTGTTCATTCTGATGACCTCCCCCTTCTCCACGATCGACGCCGCGGTGGCGGCTATTGCCCGGGGCGAGGTGGTGATCGTGGTCGATGCCGAAGACCGCGAGAACGAGGGAGACTTTGTCTGTGCAGCCGATGCGGCCACGCCGGCAATCGTGAACTTCATGATTAGCCACGGACGCGGGCAGCTCTGCATGTCGATCCTGCCCGATGTGGCCGACCGACTGAAACTGCCCATGATGTGCGAGGTCAACTCCACACCACTCGGCACCGCCTTCACGGTGCCCGTCGATCATATATCGTCGAAGACGGGTATCACGGCTGGTGAACGGGCGACAACGATTGCGGCGCTAATTGCCCCCGAAAGTTCTCCCGGTGACTTCTTGAGGCCGGGCCATTTGTTTCCACTGGTGGCAAAAGAAGGGGGCGTGCTCAGGCGGGCGGGTCACACCGAGGCCACGGTCGATCTCGCGCGGCTCGCCGGTCATGCACCGGCCGGTGTGCTCTGTGAGATTCTCGACGCGGAGGGCAATCGGGCCGACCGCGACACGCTCTTTTGGCTGGCCCGCGAGCATGGCCTCGAGATCATCTCGATCGAGGAGCTCATTCGCTACCGTCGCACGCGTGAAAAGCTCGTCGAACGAATGGCGGAAGCTGACCTCCCTACAAAATATGGCCGCTTCCGGATCATCGGCTACGGCGTGAAGTTTGAGAGCCAGCAGCCGATCGTGCTCGTGATGGGTGATCTCACCAAGGTGGCCGCGCCGCTGGTGCGGCTTCACTCGTCGTGCTTTACTGGCGACCTGCTCGATAGCCTCCGGTGCGACTGTGGCGATCAGCTCCACATGGCGCTCGACATGATCAGCCGCGAGGGCACCGGCGTGCTCGTCTACTTGCCGCAGGAGGGGCGTGGTATCGGCCTCATGGAAAAGCTGAAGGCCTACGCACTTCAGGACGAGGGGCTCGACACGGTGGAGGCGAACCTTGCGCTTGGCTTCAAGGCCGACGCCCGAGACTATGGCGTGGGCATCCAGCTCCTCAAGGATCTCGGGCTGACGAAGGTGCGGCTGCTCACCAACAACCCCAAGAAGACCGACGCCTTCATCTACGGCGGTTTTGATCTCGAAGTGATCGACCAGGTGCCAATTCTTCCACCTTCCAACGAGCACAACGAGAAGTACCTTGCGACGAAGCGAGAGAAGCTCGGCCATCGCTTCCCCGGGTAGCTTTTGACGATTCCCAGCCGCGGCCGCGGTTGACCCGGCTGTGCCAGCGGCCGTAGCATCGCGGTTTTCCGGGATTCTTTTCCCCGGCCCACATCCCCTGGGAGCCAGGCATGCCGGCCATCACCCGATTTGTTTGCACGCCTCGTCGCCTTCCCCACTGCGTGGTTCTCGGAGCAGTGGTCCTCTGTGCTTGCTGGGTTGCCGGCTGCGGTGGAAAGCCCACCGAGCCGCAGTTCAAACCGGAGCCGGTTTTGGGCCACCCGGGCACAGACAACCCGCCACCACCGGGAGAGCCCGGCCCGAATGGTACAGGCTCCAGCTCGACCAAAGAGCCGCCAGCCACACGGACGGAGGCGGTGTTTACACCGCCTCCTCTCGAAGACCTTGACCGCGATGCCAAGTGGATCGACCGGCCCGTTCGTGACGCCCTCGAGTATCTCGCCAAGGAGCTCGCCGCAGAGCCTCGGTTGGCGACGCCCGCCGAAGCCCTCGCGCTGGTGAATAATTCGGCTGAGAACAACGCCAAGATCTTGTCGGCCCTCGGGCAGCTTCCCGAGGATGGCGAGGCCGACCTCGATGCGCGGGTCAATCGCCATCTGCCGGTCGATCTCAATAGCACCAATCCCATCCTCTCGAGCTCTGCCGCCGAAGTCGATGTGCTTAACCTCACCAACTTCGGCCTCTTCTCGTTCGATCGTCACCTTGAGCCCTTCGCTGCTTCCGAGGCCGTCGAGACGTGGCAGACGAGCGTTGACGCCACGCTCGACAAGGTCGTGCTCCGCGATGACCTGGTCTGGAGCGACGGCACGCCGATCACGGCCCATGATGTGGCCTTTAGCTACAAGGTGATCATGGATGAGCGGGTGCCCGTGCCAGCCGTTCGCAGTGGCACCGACCAGCTTCGCGGTGTCCACGCCTACGACGACCGCACGGTTGTCTTCTTTCACAAGGCGCCGATGGCCACCAATGTCTGGAACATCAACTTCCCCGTCATCCCTGAGCATGTCTACGGCGACTCGTGGGAAGACGATCCGACGCTCAAAGACAGCCGGCATCACGTCGCGCTCGAAGCCAAACCGATCGTCGGTGGCCCATACGAGATCGTCAAGCGGATCCGCGGTCAAGAAATTCTCCTCGAAGCCCGCGAGAGTTGGCACACCGTTGATGGCAAGCAGGTGCGGGCCGTGCCGTTTTTCAAGGAGATTCGCTTCCGGATCATCGAAGATCCCAACACCTCACTGCTCGCGCTCACGAAGGGCGAGATCGACGAGATGGCCCTCACCCCCGAGCAATGGACGACCCGGACCAGCAGCGCCGACTTCAACGAGCGAAACACGAAGGCGACGGCCACGGAGTGGGTTTCGTTCCACTTTGCCTGGAACACGAAAAGCCGTTTCTTCTCCGATCGCCGTGTCCGCCGTGCCATGAGCCATGCCTTCGACCACGAGCGGATGCTCGAGACACTCTGCCACGGCCTCTACACCCCATGCACCGGCGCCTTCCATCCTGAATCCTGGATGGCGTCCAAAAAACCAACCGAACCCTATCGACAGGATCTCGACCGTGCCGAGGCGCTCCTCGACGAGGCTGGTTGGATCGATCACGACAACGACGGCATTCGCGACCGCGATATCGACGGGCGAAGCGTGCCCTTCGAGTTCACGGTGCTCTGCACCCAGCAGCCGATGGCTCTCGAGATATGCTCGCTCCTCCAACAGAGCCTCGAGCGGATCGGCGTTCGGGTGAACGTCAAGCCGACGGAATACACGGTCCTCCAGCAGCTCATGCTCGAGAAGAAGTTCGACGCGAGCTTCGGCGGCTGGGGCGCTGGGGCCGACCCCGACACGTCGTCGAACATCTGGGCCACCGGCGAGGGGCGAAATTTTGGGAGCTATTCCAACCCCGAAGTCGATCGCCTCTTCGCCGAGGGCCGCACCGAGCTCGATCGATCGCGGCGGGCAGAGAAGTATGCCCGCATCCAGGAGATCCTCTGGGAAGATCAGCCCTACACCTGGCTCTTCTGGCGAAATTCGTTCTATGGATTCTCGAAAGACCTCCGCGGCTATGTCTTCAGCCCCCGAGGGCCGTACCACTACTCACCCGGCTTCGGGAGTCTCTGGAAACCAGCACCATGATTTTTTGGTTGTTGCATCCCGATGAAGCGCCGGTGATCACCTGGCCCGCAAGCACGTGGAAACCCGTTCCATGATCCATTATCTCCTGCGTCGGCTGGCGCTGGGGCTGGTGACGCTTGTGTTGATCTCGTTCCTGGTCTACGGCCTCATCCGCTCGATCCCGGGAACGCCGCTGACGGCGGCCGTCGGCCAGATGGATCCGAGCCGGAAGCTCAATCTCGCGGATATCGAGCGGATGAATGCTGCCTACGGCCTCGACAAGCCGTGGTATCAGGCGTATTTCGTGTGGGTGTCGAATGTCGTGCGGGGTGATCTCGGCCGAAGCATCTCCCGCAAGGCTCCGGTGACGCAGATCATCGGTGAACGAATCGGGCCCACGCTTGCACTCTCCGGCACCAGCCTTCTGCTGACCTGGGCACTGTCGATTCCGCTGGGACTCTTCACCGCGGCTCGCAGCGGCCGCCCCGACGAGCGGGCCGTGAGCCTCGTGCTCTACATGCTCTATTCGGTTCCCACGTTTGTGGCGGCGCTAGCGCTCCAGGTGACATTTTCGATCTGGGCCAATGGCACGGCCTGGGAGCTACCGCTCTTCGGCATGACGAGTGGCCTGCCACATGCCAACACCGCAGCCTGGCTTACCGATGTGGCCCAACATGGCATCCTGCCGCTGGTGTGTATGACCTATGTGAGCCTTGCCTGGTATGCACGGTTTATCAACACGAACCTTCAGGAAGCCCTCCGCCAGGATTACATCCGCACCGCCAGGGCCAAGGGGGCGGGGCCTGTCCGCGTGCTCGTTCACCACGCCTTTCGCAACACGCTCATCCCACTGGTCACCCTCCTTGGGCTTTCGCTGCCGGCGCTGCTCGGCGGCTCTGTGATTGTCGAGCAGATCTTTACATGGCCCGGCATGGGGCGGCTCTTCTTCGAGAGCCTTCGCGAGCGGGACTATCCGACGATCATGGGGCTCACGCTCCTCTTTAGTGTGCTCACACTCACTGGCCAGTTGCTCGCAGACATCCTCTACGCCTGGGTCGATCCCCGAGTGAGCCTCGACTGATGGCACATCAGCACACCCCCATCGCGGCCGTCCAAGAAAAGCCTCCCCGCGGCTTCTGGGCCGAGGCATGGAGTCGTTTTCGGCGGATGCCACTGGCGATGATGGGGCTTCTGTTTGTCTGTTTTCTCGCGGCCGTCGCAGCGTGCGCGCCGGCGATTGCCGGCACGAAGCCCGTTGTGTGCCGCTACAAGGGGTCGATCTACTTCCCATGCCTGGCCTACTTCAACCGTTCGTGGGAGCCGGTGATCTTCATCACCGACAAGTTCCGCGGCGAGTATCCCCAGAATCTCAAAGACAAGGACCCAGAGAGCTGGGCCATTTGGCCGCTCGTTTTCCAAGACCCGTACCGGGCTGTCCGCGCCGATGAGTGGCCGGGCCTGCCCGCCAACCCGGATCGAAACACCGGCCGGCCCGACTCGCGAAACCTTTTTGGGACGAACCAGGCCGGTGTCGATGTCTTCGCGAAGATGGTCCACGGCACACTCGTGGCGCTTCTGGTGGGGTTCGTGTCGATGGGCATTGCCGCCACGATCGGGATCACGGCAGGAGCCGTAGCCGGCTACTTCGGCGGCTTGGCCGACATGGCGGTGAGCCGCGTGACCGAGGTCGTGATGTGCATCCCCACCCTTGTGCTCATCCTCGCGCTTCTGGCGATTGTTGAGAAACCGACGATCTGGAAGATGATGGCGGTGCTTGGCTTCACCGGCTGGCCGGGCATCTCACGGCTCATGCGGGCAGAGTTTCTCAAGCTCCGGTCAACCGAGTTTGTGACGGCTGCTCGAGCACTCGGTGCCGGGCCATCTCGGATCATTTTCCGCCACATCCTCCCCAATGCGCTGGCCCCTGTGATGGTGCCGATCACGTTTGGGATTGCGGCGGCAATCCTCACCGAAAGCGGCCTGTCGTTCTTGGGCTTCGGCCAGCCACCACCGTCTGCGAGTTGGGGGTCGCTGCTCAATGACGCCCGTTCAAACCTTCAGATGTGGTGGCTCGTCTTCTTCCCGGGTACCGCGATCTTCCTGACGGTCTTGGCCTTCAACCTCATCGGCGAGGGGCTGCAAAAGTCAACCGATCCACGGCTCCGCGAGGCGCGAAAATGAGCGCCATCGGGCCCTTGCTGGATATCCAGAATCTCGTCACCGTGTTTCACACGCCGGCAGGTCGCGTGCCGGCCGTCGATGGCGTGTCGCTCGCGGTGCATCGGGGGAAATCGCTCGGTCTCGTCGGCGAGAGCGGCTGCGGCAAGAGCGTGACGGCGATGAGCGTGCTTGGGCTTGTTGCTTCGCCCGGCCGCATCGAGCAGGGCAAGATCCTGCTCGAGGTGGATGGGAACCCCGTGAACTTGGTCGGCCTTGGCGACAGACGTTTGAGGCAATTCCGCGGGGGCCGCGTGGGCATGATCTTTCAGGAGCCGATGACGAGCCTCAATCCAGTCTTCACGATCGGAAGCCAGATCGTTGAAGCGGTTCGGCTCCACCAGAAGGTCACGCGGGCGGCGGCCCGCACACGCGCCCTCGAGCTCTTGAAACTTGTGCGAATCGCCGATCCCGACAGGCGCGTCGACGAGTATCCCCACCAGCTCTCCGGTGGCATGCGGCAACGGGCGATGATCGCGATGGCGCTTGCCTGCGAGCCCGATCTCCTCATTGCTGACGAGCCGACGACAGCCCTTGATGTCACGATCCAGGCGCAGATTCTGGAGTTGCTCGCCGACCTCCGCACGCGGCTGGGCATGGCCATCCTGCTGATCACGCATGACCTCGGTGTCGTCGCCGAGACCTGCGACGAAGTGGCCGTGATGTACGCCGGCAAGATCGTGGAACGGGCACCGGCTGCCGAGCTCTTCGCGAAACCGATGCACCCCTACACGATCGGGCTCTTGGCCGCGCGGCCCGAGTACCACGCGGGCTCCGGAAAACCCCTTGCCGCAATCCCCGGCATGGTGCCACCGCCAACTCAGTTTCCGTCGGGCTGCCGATTCCATCCGCGATGTGTGTTTGCCCGCGAGCCACGGTGCTCCACGGAGCTGCCACAGCTCCGGCGACTCCATGAGCGCCGAGACGTCGAAGGAACGCACCTCGTGCGATGTCACTACGCCGGTGAGCTTGGGTCGCCTGCCACCGAGGTCGTATCGCCATGAGCGACGCTCGCGAACCGCTGCTTGCCGTCACCGGCCTCCAGACGCATTTTCCGATTCGTCGCGGCATTTTTCGGCAGACCATCGGCGCCGTGCGTGCTGTGGATGGCGTGTCGTTTACGCTTCCTCATGGCCGCACGCTCGGCCTCGTGGGTGAGAGCGGCTGCGGCAAGACCACCGTGGGGCGGAGCATTCTCAGGCTTGTCGAGCCGACAGCCGGCACGATTCGGTTTGCCGGCCGAGACGTGCGCACCATGCTGCCGTCGGCGCTTCAGCCGCTTCGGCGCCGAATGCAGATCGTCTTCCAGGATCCCTACGGCTCGCTCAATCCGCGGATGACGGTGCGGGCCATTCTGGAAGAAGGCCTTTTGATTCACCGCCTTGGCGACGGGCCGGAGCGATTGCGGCGGATGACGACGGCGCTTGAGCGCACGGGCATGGCATCGGCAGCGCTCGCCCGCTATCCGCACGAGTTTTCCGGTGGCCAGCGGCAGCGAATCGCGATTGCTCGCGCCCTCGTGCTCGAGCCTGAACTGCTCGTGCTCGACGAGCCAATCTCGGCACTCGATGTCTCGATCCAGGCCCAGGTGGTGAACCTTCTCGTTGAGCTTCGCAAGGAGCTCGGCCTCACTTATCTCTTCATCTCACACGACCTTTCGGTTGTGGAATACATCTCCGATGATGTGGCGGTCATGTACCTCGGGAGGCTCGTTGAGAAGGCGCCAGCCGCCGAGCTCTATGCCGCACCGCTCCATCCCTATACCCACGCGCTCTTCTCGGCCGTGCCAAGTGTCGATCCGGCCCGACGACGAGGCCGTATCGTGCTGCCGGGCGACGTACCAAGCCCCTCCAATCCCCCGCGAGGCTGCCACTTTCATCCCCGCTGTCCTTTGGCTGAGTCGGTGTGCCGTGAGATCGATCCACCCGCCGCGGGCGTTGGCGAGCATGTCGTCCACTGCCATGTGGCAGCCCGAGAGCTTGCCACGAGCGATGCCCCGGAGGCCGCAAAGCGGATCGCGACAGCGCTCGCGGCCGCGACGCCTTAGCCCGTTCGAGAGATGGTAGACTTCTCTCATGTGGCCTGTCCCATTCGCGATCTAGTTTCGGCTAACGGTTGCGGCCAGCGGCCGCGTTCGGGAGATCACCTGTCATGCGATGGAACGTCTTTCAATTCGCAGTGATCGTTCTGTGTGTGGGGGCTGCTGCGCGAGCGGAAGGGCCTCCACGTGGGATCACGCCAGGCCGAAGCGGTGGGCTTGTGCCCACTCCCAAGCTCGGGCTTTCGCGTGAGGAGCTTGTTCGGAGTTGGGATCTCGATCGCGACGGCACGATCAGTAGCTCGGAGGCAGAAGTCGCCCGCGCTCGGATGAAGCGGCAGCGGCTCGATCTCGAGCAAGGAGCCGGCATCGATCCGCTCACCGGACGGCCCCGGAGCGATACACGATCGCCTGCCGAGGAAAACGCGGCCAACGAGCCCCGCTACCAACTCCCGCCCGAGCTTCCGGAGGTCGCGCCGCCCACAGAGGGCGAGACGACGCCTCGAGCGCCCGGCACAAGCACGCGACCCAAATCAATGGCCGAGCTTGCGGCACCGATTGGCGGGACACCGTCACTCCCCAAGCCGCCCGGTGCGGCAAGCGACCCACCGCCTGCTTCGCGATCGAGCCGAGCCTCATGGCTGCCGCCAGCCCCATCCGGATCGAGGGGCGTTGGTGGCCCGCGGGCCGGGGCGCCGGCGGCGGTGTCTGGCTATGGATCTGGTGCATGGTCGGAGCTCAACGCCGGCCGACCACGAGTGAGTGATACGACTTCCGAAAAAACGGCTGCCGGCGGTTTCCAAGGGCCGGTCATCGGGCGTGGGCATATTCCTTCGACACTCCCGCCAGGCCGCACCGGCGCCCTTGTTCTCCCTGGGCAGACCGTTCCAAAACTCGCACCGCTCGCCCCAGCCCCACCGCCGCTCCCGCGCTACACGCCTCCTCGTATCTCGGCCGAGGATATCGGTGGCTACCGTCCGTGAGCGACGAGCTATTCTCCCGCTTGCCCCCAGGGCCAATCCTCGTCGTGGCCGACAACAGGGCCATCGCCCGCGGCGGCCTCATGTGGGCTCGAGCATGGGGGAATGAAGGCCGCGTCTACCGCGTTCGACTCGCCGGGCCGTCGAGTGTCGCGGCCATTGCCGCAGAAGCAAAAGCCCTCGGCGCGGCTGCTATTTTCTGGGCCGGCGGCGGCGATGTTTGCGAGCTTGCGTCTGCCGCAGCGAGTGCGGTTGGTATTCCCCTCATCGGCGAGGACGCGGTGCCACCGCCACCAGCGTAGGCTGCGATGATGGCGATTCACACAACTCGGAACTGCTTCAGGAGCCTTTGTCTATGCATCGCTTCTCGATGATCTCCATTGCCGTGTCGCTGCCTGCGGCGATGTGCGTTGCCGTGCTCGCCGCCCGTGCGGCTGCCGATGACCCTCTGTTTGTGCCAGCGACCGACGGAGCCACAACCGTCTTCGTTGGCCCAGGCGTGCCAGACGATTTTGACGTGGCCCGTCAAGCGATTGACGACGCCCGCGGTTCAAGCGGCCGCCAGTATCGTGCCGTGGTGGTGAAGTCGTCGGGCATAGAAGGAGGCGCCTCGTCGCTCCTCCCGCGAATCGTGGACCGCTGGTGGGCGGCCCGCGACACGAAGCAGTTCAATCCGGCCACGGACACCACGATTGTCCTCGATCTCGACGACCGCTCCGTGGCAATGGACGTGCCGCCATCGGTGCTCTCAGAAGCGGGCCTCGATCTCCGCACGCTCGAGCAAGACGTCATCACACACGTCTTCGTGCCCCAAGCCAAAGACATGCGGTATGCCGATGGGCTCGCCGAGATGATCGCCGCGACCGACCAGGCCATCACCGCGGGAATTGCCGACCGCGCGGCTCGCAGCGAAGCGGCCCGCATCTTCCGCACCCGCACGCTCCCGATGGCCGGCTTCTCGTTCCTTGCCGCCGGCATTCTTGCGGCTCTCGGGCTCCAGCGATGGCGGCATGCTGCGCGGCGGGCGATGGCTGCCGACAGGCTCGCGGCCTTCAAGCGGGATGTCGTGGCGGTGTCTGACGTGCTCGATGCCTCGCAGGAGCGGCACCGCATGCTGCCCCACACCGACCCTGATTTTCAGACACCGATGCGGGGAATGACCCGCCATACCTACGACGCGGTGCAGGATTCCATTGGCCGCTATCGCGACCGCTGGCTGTCGCTCATGGAGGTGTGGGACAAAGCCCAGGAACGGCTGGCGTCGGAGTGGGGTTTGGGAACGGCCGCGAGTGACGCTGTGATCGCGATGCTCGATGCCGCCGAGGCCAAGCCACCGCTCGACGAGGTTTCGGCTGTGTGCCGCGCTCCGCTTGACGCCCTTGAAAGCGCCCATGAAACCGCCCGGGAACTGGCAGGCGTCCTTTCGGCCGATCTCGAAGAGGCTCGCCAACGTCTCGATGGGCTCGCCACGCGTGGCCGCTCGGCCGCGGCGTTTGAGCCGGTGGTAGCCGAGGCGACCCGTGAGGCCACCCAGGCAGCCGCCGACGTCGAGCCCGATCCCGTTGCCGCGAGGGGTC
>JBGTGN010000107.1:0-3901 GCA_041746715.1 Pirellulales bacterium
CGTGGCGAGATCGAGCCGCGCGAGCGTGCCGCGTGCCTCACCCTGCCAGCCAGCCTCCGAGCTTCGCGCCTCGAGCGTCCCTGTCACGGTTGCCTGTGGCCCACCCACTGTCACACCCGGTGTGTGACCCACGGCAAGCGCCACGACCGCAAGCGGCACCGGTGTCTGGATGACAGCATCGACCTGATACGTGTCGATGCCATCCGGCGTGGCCGCTGGATGACGGACGATCCGAACTTCGTCTTCAGTGGTGCCACGTCTGACAATGCGAATCGCCCGCGAGCCATCATGCCGAACGCATTCGATGCGCAGCGGATCGAGCGGTGTACCCGGGCCATCGCCGTCGCGTGTGGCTGCATCGCCCCAGGAGAAGCGAGCAATGTCGATGATGCATGCCCGACGGAAGCGGAGGGTGTCGGTCAGCCAGCGCCCCGCAAGCTCGATGGCGACGGCGGACGTGCCGGTGTCGCCGGCGATCCACGGAAGCCGCAGCCGGTCTTCATCGGCCGACGACTCGATCTCGAGCACCGCCACCGCGACCGCTGGCCTCCCACCAGACGCCGGGAGCATGCAGTCATGGGCGCGGATCACACCAGGCCTGGGATGCTCGATGCGGCCGACGGTGATCGGCAGGCCGAGTGCTTCCTGCCAGCGCTCTTCCACCGCATGCCGGTGGGCATCGCTTCGCAGGTGAATCGCCCAGCCGACGAGCACGGCCGTCGGGATGAGGCCCATGGCCATGAAGGCCAGGCGAGCGCGGCGAATGCGAGCAGTGGATCGAGCGACGAACATCCTTGTTCCTCGAGACGGGAGTTTCTTGGGCTGTGTGTGTGCCGTGGCTCAGCGGCTGCGGGCCATGTCGTGGTAGAGGTTCCAGCGAGCTTTCATTTCGGTGATGCTGTCGCCGCCAAACTTGTCGATGAGGGCTTGAGCCACCGTGAAGGCAACGACGTTTTCGATGATGACGCTGCACGCGCTCACCGCGCAGACATCGCTCCGCTCGTAGGCGGCCTCTTCGGGCTCTTTGGTCGTGAGATTCACGCTCGCCAGCGGCTTGCGAAGCGTGCTGATCGGCTTCATCGCGGCACGGACAACCAGCGGCTGGCCGTTGGTCGTGCCGCCTTCGAGGCCACCGGCATTGTTCGTGGGACGCGTGAATCCCTGGGTGGGACCGGTGGCCGTGGACGCGTCGTAGCTGATCGGGTCGTGGACCTGCGACCCACGGAGGCGGGCCGCTTCAAAGCCCATGCCGATCTCGACGCCCTTGATCGCCTGCACCGCCATCACAGCCTGGGCCAGGAGGCCGTCGAGCTTGCGGTCCCACTGGGCGTGGGTGCCGAGACCGATGGGGAGTCCTGTCACGCGTGTCTCGACGATGCCGCCAAGGGTGTCGCCTTCCTTGCCAACTCGATCGATGAGGGCCTCGACCTCGGCATCGCGATCAGGCCAGAGCGAATAGATGCTGCTCGTGTCTCGCACGCCGCGCAGTTCCGCGAGTGTGCCGGTCCGATCGCCCAGCACGATGCCGCCGAGCTCGGTCACCCAGCCGGCTATGTCGATGCCAAACGCTGCGAGAAGCTGGCGAGCAAGGCCGCCGGCTGCCACGCGAGCCGCTGTCTCGCGGGCGCTTGCTCGTTCGAGCACGGCCCGCACCCCGCCGAGGTGTTTGATGGCGCCGGCGAGGTCGACATGACCGGGTCGCGGCCGATCGACCTCCTCGAGTCGCTCGAGCTTCGCATCCTTATTGATCACCTCGAGGGCCAGCGGGCTCCCGAGCGTCACGCCCTTCCAGAGGCCGGAGAGAAACGTGACGGTGTCGGTCTCGATCCGCTGCCGGCCACCGCGGCCGTAGCCACCTTGTCGCCGCTGGAGCTCGACATTGATCGCGGCGGCATCGACGGTGAGACCAGCCGGGAAGCCGTCTACAAGGGCGACAAGTGCGGGGCCGTGGGATTCGCCGGCGGTCCAGTAGCGGAGCATGGGGGATGACTCGAGGCAGGGAAACAGCGAGAGCGATTCTAGTTGCGGGGCCGAGCCGTCCCTAGACCATTCAAGAGACCATTCAAATCGCTAAAACAGGCGATTTACACGCCGTCTGGGAGCGTGCCGGTGATGAGCCGGCAGGCCTCGAGATATTTGTCGCGGGTGCCTGCGACAACATCGCCGGGGAGGGCAGGGGGCTCGCTCGCCTTGCTCCAGCCGCTCTTTTCGAGCCAGTCGCGGACAAACTGCTTGTCGAAGGAGTCGGGCACGCGGCCCGAGCCCGCGTCGGTGGCTGGCCAGAACCGAGAACTGTCGGGCGTGAGGACCTCATCGACGAGGATGAGCGAGCTGTCCGGGAGGCGACCCCACTCAAACTTGGTGTCGGCGAGCACGATACCCCGCGCGGCGGCATGCTCGGCGCCACGCCGATAGGCTTCGATGCTCTTGTCACGGAGCAAAGTGGCGATGTCGGCGCCAATTGACTCGGCCATCACATCAAACGACACGTTCTCGTCGTGGCCACTCGCCGCCTTGGTGGCGGGCGTGAAGATTGGCTCGGGAAGCTGGTCACCTGGCCGCAGGCCGTCTGGCAAGGGCACGCCGCAGACCCTGCGGCTCTTCTGGTATTCGACAAGCCCCGAGCCAGCAAGCCAGCCGCGAACAACGCACTCAAAGGGCACCACCTCCGCCCGCCTCACGAGCATCGTGCGACCGCGGAGCGGCGCGCGGTCGACCGTGTCGGGAAGTTCCATCGCGTCGATATCGGTCGTGAGAAGGTGGTGGGTAATGGGGGCAGGGCCTCGCGCCAGCAGGTCAAACCAAAACTCCGAGATCGAGGTGAGCACCTTCCCCTTGTCGGGGATCGGCGTGGGCAGGATCCAGTCGAAGGCGCTGATGCGATCAGTGCTCACGATCAGGAGCGTGTCACCAAAGCGTGAAGTGTGATGGCGGTAGCAGTCGCGAACCTTGCCACGCATCGGCTCGCCGATGGGGAGATTCGTGGTGGTGACGGGTACTTGGTTTGAGGATGTCATGACGTCGGTTCTACAGCACCGGGATCGTCCATGTCATGGAGCGGGACGCTTCCTTCGGGCATCTGCTTCACGGCCGGCGGGACATCCCTGCCCCCGGCGGCCTTGCCGGGCCTCCGCCCAGTGTCGGCCTTCGTGGCCTTTGCTCACTCGATGGAGCCCTCGCTTCGCCATCGTGGCTGCGGTCGGTTTTCTACGCCCGCTCCATAACACGGGCGACCCCTCGCGGTTTTGGTCTGAAGCGGCTTCTGCGTCAGCAGAAATCGCGTGACATGCGGGGCAGGGTGGCAAGGCCAGTGGAGGAAGTCGAGGGGGCAGATTGTGGAGCGTGTTCGCCCTCGCGGTCAGTAGTCGCGCCGATCATGGTCGCGAGTCGTGTGGCCACCACGTGTACGACCGCGCCTCGCCTTTGGATGCGACCCTCAACCAGGAGCACCGCGGTGCGACGGGCGGCGTGGTCGGCGGCTTTCCAGATGTCGGGGCGGACGACGATGTTGGCCGTGCCGGTCTCGTCCTCGATCGTGAGGAAGATCATTCCCTTGGCCGTCGCAGGTCGCTGACGCACGAGCACGATGCCGGCCACCCGGACGCGGCGACCCTCCGGGGCAGTGGTGGACTCAGCAATGCAGGCTACGCCACGTGCTGCAAGCCTCGGCCGCTCGAAGAAGAGCGGATGCGCCGTGAGTGAAAGCCCTCCGGTGCGGTAGTCGGCGATGACTTCTTCGTGGTGTGTCATTGTCGGTAGGCCGACCGAGTCGTCTTCGTCATCGGCATCATCGCGATCGACAAGCCCCTCAAAGAGCGGTCGGCTCGCGGGCTTGTCGAGGCACTGCATCGCCTCCCAGACGGCGCGGCGACGGGAGAGGCCGAGCGATGCGAGCGCCCCG
>JBGTGN010000108.1:0-20225 GCA_041746715.1 Pirellulales bacterium
GGCCCGATGTCGCCACGGCGTCGCGTAGCCGTGTGCCCGTGGAGACCGCCGCAAACCATTCAGGCCCCTCGCCGGAGGCCGCCGCGGCACGGTGGGCCTCGACCGCCTCGGCAAGCCGCTCGAGCGCTGGCTCATCGAGCTCGCAGCCATCCCAACTGGTGAGGATCGCCTCATCGGGCCCGAAAACCCGAAGAAATTCTCGATAGGCAATCGTCACCGGTGACCGCTCAGGCAGCCATCCGAGAACGCTGTTATCGCGAACGTCGTGGGCCCAGTAGGCCCCCCACCCGACCAGCGGAAAGAGGCACGCTGCCACGACCAGCACGTGCCTGGAATACCGCTGGAAAAATGACTCGAACATTCCGCGAAGGCTACCCGCCCGGAACCCCCGGCAGCAACCCAGGGCCACTCCCGATACTCCAGAGCCACCGCGAATAACATTGATTTCCGTGATGCCGTGGTTCGTCGTATTCTGCCGGCATGCGCCGCCGCCTGTCACTGCCTTGCCCGATGTGGGTCGGGGTTCGTTTTCTTCCGTGGATGCGGCGACTGGCAACGCACGGCTTCCGCGTGGCACCGTCACGGCTTCCGCGGGCGGCCGCTATCACCGTGGCGAGCCTGGCCAACGAGGTGCTTCGCGGCGTCACGCTTTCAATTTGGGGCCGCGGCATGCGAAGGGCTCGCATCGAGGCCGATCCGGCGATCATCCTCGGGCACTGGCGGAGTGGCACAACGCTGCTCCATGAATTGCTCGCCTGCGACCGACGGTTCACACCGCCAAACACCATTCAATGCGGGGCCCCGAGCCACTTTGTGCTCTCTGAAGAGTTCACCCGCGATTGGCTCGGATTCCTCCTGCCGCCCGAGCGGCCGATGGATGCGATGCCGATGGGTTTTGATCGGCCTCAGGAAGACGAAGTGGCGATGGCGAACCTCGGAATGCCGAGCCCGTGGTGGGGCATCGCGTTTCCGAACGAGCCCGAGCCCGATCCCAACTGGGAGACGCTCGATGCGATCCCGGCTCACGATCGTGGCCGCTGGCTTGCCACCTGGACGACCTGGCTTCGCGACATTCAGTTTGAACACCCGGGCCGGCTCCTCCTCAAGAACCCGCTCCACACCTACCGCGTGCCGCTCATCCGAAGCGTCTTTCCCGCGGCCGACTTCATTCACATCGTGCGTGATCCCCACGACCTCGTCCCGTCGTGCATCAACTTCTGGACGCGACTTTCGGAGGCCCACGGTCTCCAGCGGCCCAGGCGCGACGGCCTTGAAGAGCGGGCCATCAACTCGATCGATCGTATGGACGCTCGGATCACCGCCACATGGGATGCGATTCCAGAGTCACATCGCTTCCGCACGCGGTACGAAGACGTCGTCGCCGATCCGCTCGCCGTGCTCCGAGCGATCTACGACCATTTCGGGTGGCCTCGCGATGACGTCGAGGCAACGTGGGCTATCGCCATCCGCGAACGCGGCGACTACAAGCCAAACGAGCACCCCGCCGACCCGGCTCGCACGGCCCGCATCGACGCTCGGCTTGGTCAAATCCTCATGCGATACGGCTATCCTCGTCGTTTCCTTCCGGCGAAGGCGGCACACATGTCGCCGCAATGACCGACAGACACCATCGGTCGAGACGCCGCCACCGGGGCTTCAGCGGTGCGGGCCGGGGGTCTTCTGGAGCAGAGCAAGCAACTCCTGCACCACCTCGGGGTTGTCGGCGGCCACATTCTTCGTTTCAAGCGGGTCTCGCTCGTAGTCAAACAGTTCGATGCGAGGCCGCGAATCGCCTTTCGCCGCCGCCATGATCAGCCGCCAGCGGTCGGTGCGAATTGTCTTCTGGCCACCGGTCCAGAAGCCGTGCGCCGGCTTCTGCGATGCCGCAGCCGGATCGTCAAGCTGTCGGCGAAGGTTTTGGCCGTCGAGCGGCTTCGGTGCCGGCAGGCTACAGAGGTCGGCCAGGGTCGGAAAGATGTCAACCGTCTCGACGATCGCCGCACTCGGCTCACCCGGCGACACGAGGGCGGGGTATCGAATCATGAGCGGTGATCGCAAGGCTTCTTCGAAGAGGCAGTGCTTGCCCCATATGGCATGCTCGCCCAAGAGGAATCCGTGGTCGCCCCACACGACGACAATTGTTGAGTCGGCCAGGCCGTTTGCCTCGAGAGCCTCAAGCACACGTCCGACCTGGGCATCCATGTAGCTGACGCTCGCCGCATAGGCGATGCGAAGCTGACGGGCATACTCCGGATCGATCGAAGGATCGCGGCCGTCGTGGCCATAGTTGCCACGAAACTCGCCACTCGTGTGCCAGCCAGACGGCCAGGAAGGCCTGACGGCGAGCGCCGGATCGAGGTCTGGGACGTCATCGCCATGAAGGTCGTGCCATCGTTTGGGCGCGGCGAAGGGAAGGTGGGGCTTGAAAAACCCCACGCCAAAGAACCAGGGCTTCTTCTGATGCGCGAGCTCCTTGAGCGTCGCGACCGCATCGGCCGCGACCCAGGCATCGGGGTAGGCGTTGTCTGGGCCGTCGTACGCCTCAAGGGGCGGGCTTTTGCCCGGTTGGCGAGCCGCACCGTTGGCGTAGCCGTGCATCATCGCCTGAGGGGATTGCCACGGGCCGTTTGGAACCCATGCACGGTCCCACACGCCAGGGAGCTCCTCGGGGCCAGTCGCCCAATCTTTGCCTGTTTGCCCACCCGGATAATGGGTGATTTTGCCGAGCGATAGCGTGCGGTAGCCGGCCTGGTGAAACATCGCCGGGAGGCTTTGCCTGCCCCAGTCGTGGCAGGTGGCGCGAATGCCACCGTTGCTCAGGTGTGCAGGCTGCGTCGGGTACTTTCCGCGAAGCAAGGCCAGCCGCGACGCGCCGCATGTTGGAACCTGAACGTAGTGATGCGTGAAGGTGCGGGCCGTGCGTGCGAAGGCGTCGAGCCGTGGAGTCTGGGCGTGCCTGGCCTCCAGGCTACCGACGTTATTCCGTAGATCGTCAATCGCGATGAACAGCACGTTGTATTGGGGATCGGCGGCTCGCGCCGCGAGGCCTATCGCGACCATCACCAGCGACGGAGCCACCAGGAACACATTTTTTCGGAGCACTTGTTTCAGGAGCCATCGTTTCACCGCCGTGTCCTCCTCAGTTCCAACACTGTGGAAATCACCCGTTCCGGCTTGTCATAAGCAATCAGTGTAGCTCGATGCGGGAGGCTTCGGTCGGCTCTGGCAGAAGCGTCGCGAAGGCCTCACGGCTCGAGTGCGCGCATGCAAAGCCACACTCGCGGATGAGCCGCGAGGGATCGACAAGCCACGGGTGACGAAGGTAGGACGCAAGGCCCGGCGGCGTGCGAACCCACGGGAGCCTGAGCGTCCACCACACGCGGGCGGCCGCATCCACGAGCCACGCGGGCATTCGGACGGCGGGAATTCCCATCATCGCCGCAAGCTCTCGCTGCGTGAGCGCATCGGGTGGGGCCACGTTAAACGGGCCGCGGCCATTGGCGGCAAGGATCGCGAGCGTCGCGTCGGCGAGGTCATCGGTGTGAACAAACTGGAGCGGCGTGTCGGCCCCACCCGGGAGCACCATGAAGGGCACGGTGAGAAAGATATCCGACAGGAAGTTTCTCTCGCCGCGGCCGCAGACTATTCCGGGCCGTGTCCATGCGACGGCAATCTCCGGCCGCTGTGCGGCACACGCGGTGAGCATCGCCTCGACTTCGCCCTTGTGGGCGGCGTAAGCAAACGACGCGAGCGGCCGCAGAGGCGCGTCTTCAGGGCACGGTACCGCGTGCTCGGGCCACGGGCCATACACCGTGGCGCTCGACGAGACGAGGAGTCGCTGCACGCCCGCGTTCACACACGCGGCGAGTACACGTTCGGTGCCCCTGACGTTCACATCCCGCATGACTCGAAGATCGCGGCACGGCTCCACCATGAACGCGAGATGGATGACCGTATCGGGACGGAACTGGGCCAGCGCCGTCGCGACCGCGTCGTCGCGGATGTCGGCTCGGACAAACTCGTCTGGCGCATCGCTGTTGGCTGGCGCGAGATCGATCCCGAGGATCATCGTAGCGGGCAGATTCTTTCGCACGGCCCGTACGAGGGATCGGCCGCAAAGCCCCGAGCTCCCGGTGATCGCAGCACGACGGATCTGAGAAACACTCTGCATGAGCTAGCCCGTCGCCCCGTCGAGCCAGGCTGCAAAATCCCGCTCCACACGAGGCCACTCAGAGAAGAACATGTGGCCCGCATCGCGATAGACCGTGAGCTTCGCGCCCGGAATCGCCGCGGCGATCCGCTTTGATTCGGCGAGCGGCACGATCGGATCGAACTGCCCGGCCGCGATCCACGCCGGCACGGTGATCCCGCCGAGCAGCGGCGTGATGTCGAGATCCGGCACCGCCGCCATGACGGCAGCGGTCGATCGGGGATCGTGAAGGCGGTAGGCGGCATGCATGTCGGCGAGCATGGCTTCCGGAATAAAACCTTTGGTATTGGCGGTGCAGGCCTCAGCAACAAATCGGTGGAGCCGCGGCCATGAGCCGGCCAGGCGAAGGCCGCTGGCAACCCCCCAGCGGATCACGGGAATTCTTGCGAGCCTCGCGATCTTCCCCGTGATCCCGCGAACACCTCCGCGGGCAATCCCAGCAAGGCTCGCCACCGCGGCAACCCGCTCGGGATGATGCACCGCAAGCGCGAGCGCCGAAAATCCGCCGAGCGACCAGCCGACGACCACGACCGGCCGGGCGGCAAGAAGCTCGCCGAGGATATTCTCGAGGGGTGCCGAAAACGACTCGGCTGTGATCCTCGGTGGCCCCGCTGGTCCAAAACCACCCGGGGCATGGCCTGGTAGCGACACCCCGATCCAAGACCGGTCGGGCACGGCGGCGCGGAGCTGGTCGCCGATCGCGGGCGTCGTGAGCACCCCCGGCACAAACACGACCGGGGGCCGCGGGTCGTTGTCCCGCAGACAGACCTCGGCCGCAACCGTATGACCGTCGATGACCGTGGAATGCCGGCTCATTGGTGAGCGCTTGCCCGAAGTGGGAATGAGAGCGAGATTGATGCCGACATGATTTCGCAAAACTTCTGGCAGGGCAAATCGGTGATCGTGACCGGTGGCTCAAGTGGCATCGGGAAAGCGATGGCCGTCATGGCTGCCGGGGCCGGAGCAAAGCTCGGGCTTCTCGCCAGACGGCCTGGCCCGCTCGATGAAACGGCCGGAAGGATCCGCGGAGCCGGGGGCACAGTCGCGACAGTCGCCTGTGACGTGACCGACGCGACGGCAATTGTGCAGGCCATCGCGGCGCTCGACGCAATACTCGGACCGGCAGACGTGGCGATCGCATCAGCCGGCATCCATCGCGAGTCGTGGCCCTTTGTTGCGACGACCGCCCATGCGGTGATCGACGTCAACGTGGGTGGCACGATCAATCTCGTCGCGGCGGTGCTCCCTGGGATGCTGGCACGCGGCCGCGGGCATGTCTGCGGCGTGGCGAGCATCGCGGCGGTCGTTGGCCTGCCGGGCAATGCGGCCTATTGCGCGAGCAAGGCCGCGGTGGTCGCGCTTCTGGAAAGTCTCAGGCTCGACTGCGTGCCTGCGGGAGTCTGTGTCACCACGGCGCTTCCTGGGGTCGTGGACACACCGATGATCACCGACGACGAACGGATCCATGGCGGAGTGGTCTCTGCAGACGACGCAGCCCGTCGCATCCTTCTCGCGATCGAGCGAGGCCATGCTGAGGCATGGTTTCCGTGGGGCACGGCCACGGCCGCCTGGCTCGCCCGCGGGCTGCCACCAAGGCTGCGCGACCCGATCCTGCGATCGCAACCACGGATGAAGGACTCGGAAGCGAGGTAGCACCATTCGCTTGGGGTTGCCCGTGCCGCAGCAAGACGCTGCCTCGAGCACGTCACACGCCGACGCCGGTTGGGCGGCGGCGGATCTTGAACGTCTTGGCGATGTCGGCGATCGCATTCACGAGCCCATCCACGGCCTCTGGTGAATGGTTCGCGTTGACCTGAATCCGCAGGAGGCCGGCGTTGATCGGCACGGCTGGATACGTGGCCGACTGCACATAGTATCCTCGGTCATACAAGGCCCGCCCCGCGGCAAACGTCTTTTCGATGTCGCCCACAAGGAGCGAAATGATCGCGGCCTGACCCTCGTGATACGGCAGACCAAGCGCGTCGAGACCGCCCGTGAGCTGACGACGCCGGTCGTGGAGGGCGCCAAGAATCGTGTCGTATTCCGGCGACTCAATGATGTCACACACAGCCGAGACGGCGGCGAGATATGGCGGTGGCACCGGGCCGCCAAAGATAAAGGTGCTCGAGCAGATCTTGAGCACGGTCTTGAGCTCGGGCGTGCAGGTCACAAACCCTCCCATGCACGAGAACGCCTTCGAGAGCGATCCCACCATGAGGATGTTGTCGAGCGTGCCGAGCGCTTCAGCCGCGGCACCCCGGCCTCGCGGTCCAACGACGCCGGTCCCGTGCGCGTCATCGACATACATGACCCCGCCGACCGATCGGATGGCCTGGTCGAGCGCTGCCAGTGGCGGCGTGCGGCCCGTCATGCTGTAGACACCGTCGATCGCAAGCACCGTATTGCCGCGATGACTCGCCGCGAGCTTGGTAACAAGCGCCGGGTCAGGTGCCGCGATCTCTTCGAGTCGCGCTCCGGCTGCGGCCGCGAGCTTCGAGCCCTGGTGGACGCTGTCGTGCGACTCACGATCGACGATGAGCAGACTGCCCTGGGGGGCCACGGCAGGAAGCAGGCCGATATTGGCAAGCGTCACGCTCGGAAAGATGAAGACATCGGGCACGCCGAGCCAGTGAGCCAGCTTCATCTCGGCTTCGTCGGTCAGGATCGTGCTCGAGAAGGCCCGCGAGGCGCCGCTGTGCGAGCCCCACTCAGGCAGTGCTGAGCGGATCGCGTCATGAACCTTCGGGTGGCGATCAAGGCCGAGAAAACTGTCGGACCCGAAGTTCCAAAACGTGTGGCCGTCGAGCTCGGTGCGACGGTCGTCGCCTGTGGCGTCAAACAAAAGATCCTTCAGGTGCATCCCCGCGTTGGAGTCAAAAAACGACAGGGCAATCCTCGTTCGCTTTCGATTCGACAGCCACGTGGTAAGCCCGTCGAGGCCCGCCGTGGCCTCAGGCTCTGGGAGCGCTGGTGCCCCTGTGAGCCGCCGCATGAGCCGCCCAACCGTCTGCTGGCCAATCTTTGTCATTGAATTTCTCGTGCGATTCCACAGAGCCCGATGGGGGCTGACGACAATAAAAACCAAGTGTCTCTTGGCAGAGACCTATATACTTCGGCCGCGGCACTGCTACCAGGCGCCCGTCCGTTTTTCTGAGGAACTCTCTCCCACGATGCTGAAATTTCCCAAGCGAATCCTGTTTGTTGGCTTCGGTTTTGTTGCCCGGTGCACGCTCCCCATTCTGCTGAAACACGTAGAAGTTTCCCCGGGAAGCATCACAATCCTGGAGTTTGATCCCGACGACACGGCGATTCGGCCTTGGGTGGAGAAGGGGGTGAATTTCGTTCGGGCGAAGGTGACGCCAGACAACCTCGGGGAGCTGCTCGGCCGCCACGTCGCTGCGGGCGACGTCCTCATCGATCTCGCGTGGAACATCGACTGCTGCGAGATCCTTCAGTGGTGTCATGACCACGGCGTGCTTTACCTCAACACGTCTGTCGAGCTCTGGGATCCCTATGAAAACGCCCAGGGGTCACCCCCGACGAAGATGACCCTCTATTGGCGGCACATGAACATCCGCCGGCTGATGGCGGGCTGGGCCAAGCCCGGGCCTACGGCCGTGCTCGAGCACGGGGCGAATCCTGGCCTCATCAGCCACTTCACCAAGCACGCCCTTCTCGACATCGCCGAGGCATGCCTTGCGGAAAAGAAATACACAGCCGCCGCCGCCGAGCGGATTGCCGACCTTGCCAAGGCGCAGGCCTTCAACCATCTCGCGCACGAGCTGGGAGTGAAGGTGATCCATTGCAGCGAGCGGGACACGCAGATTTCCGACCGACCGAAAGAGGTTGATGAGTTTGTGAACACCTGGAGCGTCGAGGGCTTTCGCGAAGAGGGCACGACAACCGCCGAGATGGGCTGGGGCACGCACGAGAAGGGGCTTCCTCCATTCGCGTATGAGCACAAAGATGGCCCGAAGAGCCAGATCTGTCTGGCGAGGATGGGCATCAATACCCACGTGGTGTCATGGGTGCCCGACTACCCAATCGTCGGCATGGTCGTTCGCCACGGCGAAGCCTTCACGATCACCGAGAAGCTCACGGTCCGCGACGCAGCCGGGAATGCCGTCTACCGGCCGACGGTCCACTATGCCTACTGTCCCAGCGATGCGGCGATCGCGAGCCTCTGGGAGCTTCGCGGCAACGACTATCGGCTCCAGTCAAAGGAGCGGATCATGACCGACGAGATCATCAGCGGTGCCGATATCCTCGGGGCCCTGGTCATGGGGCATCCGCTCGCCTCATGGTGGTGCGGCACCGATCTTTCCATCGAAGCCTCCCGCGAGCTCGTGCCCCATCAAAACGCCACCACCGTGCAGGTCGCAATTTCCGTCGTGGCGGCCGTTTCGTGGATGATCGAGCATCCATCCGAGGGGGTGAAGCTTCCCGACGATCTTCCGCACGAGTATGTGCTGGGCATCGCCAAGCCATATCTCGGCCGGTTTGTTTCCGTGCAGAGCGATTGGACGCCGCTGAAGTATTATTCCAACGCCTTCCAGGGCTTCAACCGCCCTGCCATCGATCCAACCGACCCCTGGCAGTTCAAGAATTTTCTTTTGACCGACGGCGACTGACTTTCACCTCATGAACCAAAAAGCACTCCTCGACCTTGCCAAAAAGCACGGCACGCCGCTCTTCATCGTTGACCATGCGGAGCTGCGGAAAAACTACGCGATTTTCAAAAGGTATTTTCCCCGCGTGCAGGCCTACTACGCGGTCAAGGTCAACAGCGACCCGGTGATCGTGCAAACCTTCTACGAGCTTGGCGGCAGTTTTGATGTCGCGAGCATGCAGGAGTTTCACACGGTCTACCAGTTCATCAAGAAGCTCCCGGCGAAGGCGAGGCAGGATTTCATCTGGGACAAGATCATCTACGCCAACCCGATCAAGCCAATCGAGACGCTCCGCGAGCTCGACCAGTACCGGCCGCTGGTCACATACGATAACGAGGAAGAGGTCAAGAAAATCGCCAAGCACGCGCCCCATGCGGGCCTGTGCCTGAGGCTTCAGGTGCCCAACACCGGCTCGATGGTGGAGCTGTCGAGCAAGTTTGGATGCCCGCCAGGAGAGGCCGTTGATCTCATCCAGTGCGGCCACGACCACGGGCTCGTGGTGGAGGGGCTCTCGTTTCACGTGGGCAGCCAATGCACGAACCCCGAGAACTACGTGCAGGCGCTGCACCTAGCAGCGGGCATCTTTAATGAAGCGAAGCTTCGTGGTTTTGATCTCAAGCTGATCGACATCGGCGGCGGCTTCCCGGCAGCGTACGACGCGAGCGTGCCGAAGTTTGCGACGCTCGCCAAGAAGATCAACCACGAGATCGACCGGCTCTTTCCGAAAGACATCGAGATTCTTGCTGAGCCGGGGCGGTTCCTCGTGGCCTCCGCGGGCACGGCGGTCTCGAAGATCATCGGCAAGGCCAGCCGCAACGGAAAGCGGTCGTACTACGTTGACGACGGTGTCTACCACACCTTCTCAGGCGTGATTTTTGATCATTGCACCTATCACCTGAAGAGCTTCAAGAAGGGCACGCCACAGATCTGTGCGGTCTTCGGCCCGACCTGCGACGCGCTCGACACGATCAGCCTTGCCGAGCAGCTCCCTGAGCTCGAGATCGGCGAGTATCTCTATGCAGAGAATATAGGCGCCTACTCAGCCGCGAGCTCCACACACTTCAATGGGTTTCCACCGGCGACGGTAGTGCATGTCAATCGATAGCCTTGGCACTATGGCCGGGGCCCTTTCCGTTCCCCCTTGGCCCGTCTCACGGAGCATCCATGCGTTTTCTGATTGCCACATGCATTTTGTTTCTGACGACGGCCGCCCAATCGGCCGATAAGCCGAACATCCTCTGGATTTCCGCGGAGGATATTTCGGCGGTCACGGTCGGCTGCTACGGCGGTCCGGCGAAGACACCTCGGATCGACGCCCTCGCCGCTGATGGCCTGCGGTTCGATGCCGCCTTCTCGGCGGTGCCGGTCTGCGCCCCCTCACGCAGCGCCATCATCACCGGCATGATGCCCACGAGCATCGGCAGCCTGCCGATGCGGTGCAGGGCGACGCCCCCCTCCTTTGTCGTGGGGTTTCCGACGTTTCTTCGCGAGGCGGGTTACTACTGCACCAACAACTCGAAGACCGATTACAACCTCGCCGCGAGTTTCAAGCCTGGCTGGAACGAGTCGAGCAACAAGGCTCACTGGCGGAATCGACCGAACAAGAAGCAGTCGTTCTTTGCGGTCTTCAATCTGGCGGTCACCCACGAGAGTGGGCTCTTTGAAGGCAAGCTGAAAAAGAACATCGAACGGGTGCCGCCGTCCAAGCGGGCCGATCCAGCCGCGATCAAGGTGCCACCTTTTTATCCCGACACGCCGGTGATCCGTGAGGCCCTCGCCCACCGGCTCGACCTCACTGCCATCCTCGACCGCGACGTGGCAAAGCTCCTCGACGAGCTCGAGGCTGACGGCCTCGCCGACTCCACGATCGTCGTCTTCTGGGGTGACCATGGCGAGGGCATCGCCCGCGGCAAGCGGGCCCTTACCGACTACGGGTTCCGCGTGCCGCTCATCGTGCATGTGCCCGAGCAGTTTCGCGACGCGGCCAAGCTTCCGGGCGGCGACGAACCGACCGGTGAAACACAAAACCTCGTGAACCTCATGGACCTCGGCCCAACGATGCTCGACCTCACCGGCGTCGCGATTCCAGCGTGGATGGAGGGAACCAGTTTCCTTGGGAATCATGCGACGTTACACGAGACGGTGATCGGTGTGGCCGATCGCATGGATGCGGCGCCAGGTTTTGGCAGGAGCGTTCGCGACCGTCGCTTCCGGTATGTCCGCAACTTTCTCCCGTGGCTCGATGGCGATAGTCTGCCTGACTACGCGACCGGTGTTCCCATCACACGCGAGCTGCGGAAGGCCCGCGGTGCGGGCACGCTTCCGAAGGGGGCCGAGTGGTTTGCTCGCACGACGCACCCGGCCGAGGAGCTCTACGACATCACAGCGGATCCGCATGAGATTCACGACCTCGCGAACGATGCCGCCCACGATACCGAACGTGTCCGACTACGAAACGTGCTTCGGGCCTGGATGCTCGAATCACGCGACACGGGCATCCTCCCCGAGCCGATCCTTCGTCGGGAGGCACACGCCGCCGGCAGCGAGTGGGCCATTTTTCACCCTGGCAAACAGCGCGATGCAGAAGCGGCTGCCCGCTATGAAGCCGTTCTTGCCGCATGCTGGGACGTGGCCAGCCAGCCAGCCAATGCGCCGTGGAAAGATCGGCTCGTCTCGACGGATCCGGCCATACGGTTCTGGGCCGCGCATGGTATTGGCTGGCGTGCCGCCCGGGACGGCGGCGATGCGGTGCCCCTGGCAATCGCAACGCTTGGCCCCGCTCTCCACGACCCCGACCCCGTGGTGCAGGTCGTCGCCGCATGGTGGCTCGTCAAGCTCGGAGTCGAGAGCTCAGAGCCCGCCCTCGACGTGCTCCGTCGCGAGATGACGTCGACGGACCGCGAGATTCGTCAACAGGCGCTCGTGGCCATCGACCAGCTCGGTGAGGCGAGCGGCCCCCTCTGGAAGGCAGCCTCGGCCCTCGATTTTGGGAAAGACGAGGAGTACTCTCGTCGCATGGTCGAGCGGATTCGTGCGCGGCTCGAAGCCTCGCCCGAGCCGACACCATGACCCCATCACCAGGCGGCGCCGGCATGGTCCTTCGCGAACTGGCTGCCGTCGTCGGCACGGTGGCGAAATGGGCCGTGCTCGTCGTGCCGCTCGGCATCCTGGTCGGATCATGCGTCGCGGGGTTTCTTTGGTCGCTCGACCGTGCGACAGCGATTCGCTTCGAGCACCCGTGGCTCCTCTGGCTTCTGCCGCTGGCTGGCGCCGGCATCGGCTGGCTCTGTGCCACAGTTGGCCGACCTGCCGATGCTGGCAACAACCTCATCCTCGACGAAATCCACGAGCCTGGCGGTGGCGTGCCGCTTCGCATGGCCCCGCTCATTCTCCTGACCACGGTCATGACCCACCTCTTCGGCGGCTCCGCCGGCCGCGAGGGCACCGCGGTGCAGATGGGAGGGGGCCTGGCGGGCGGGCTGGCAAAACGGCTCCCGTGGCTGGATCGCCATGACACGCGCACACTTCTCCTTGTGGGCATGGCGGCGGGATTCGGCGGCGTCTTTGGAACCCCCGTAGCGGGCATGGTGTTTGCCCTTGAGGTGCTGGCCATTGGTCGCATGCGGTATGAGGCGATCCTTCCGTGCCTTGCGGCATCGCTCATCGCAGACCAGACCTGCTTGGCCTGGGGTATCGGCCACACCCAGTACCATGTCGCTTCGCTCATCCCCGCGGGTGGCACCGCGGCACTTCCGCTTTTCGATGCCAAGCTCCTCGCCTGGGCTGCGATCGGTGGCCTGGCTTTTGGGCTCACGGCCCGTGGGTTTGCCGCGGCGACCCATGGAGTGCAGCGACTCTTTCGCTCGCTTGTATCGTTTCCCATTCTGCGGCCGGTGATCGGTGGTGCGATCATCGTGGCGCTCGTGCAGCTTCTGGGCACCCACGACTATCTCGGCCTCGGCGTCACGAGCCCCGATCCCGATGCCGTGACGATTGTGAGTGCGTTTGAGCCCGGCGGGGCACACCCCTGGAGCTGGCTTGCCAAGCTCCTTTTCACCGTCATCACGATTGGCTCGGGCTTCAAGGGGGGTGAGGTGACGCCGCTCTTCTTCATTGGTGCGACACTCGGAAGCGCCCTGGCGATGGTTGGCGGCGTGCCGGTCGATTTCCTCGCATCGCTCGGGTTCGTGGCCGTGTTCGCAGGGGCCGCCAACACCCCGCTGGCCTGCATTGTGATGGCCGTCGAGCTGTTTGGCGGCGAGTGCATCGCCTACCACGCGGTGGCCTGTGTGCTCGCCTATCTCGTGAGCGGCCATGCAGGGATCTACCACTCCCAGCGGGTCGATACGCCAAAGCGCCGGCGGCCCCGATCGCTGCCAGCACCCGATCTCGTATAGTGGAGGCGGCTGTCCGCTTTCACCTTCAGAGAATGCCTGTGCTGTCGCAAACGGTTGAGTATGCCCTGCGAGCGGTGGTTCACCTGGCTGACCAGGCTCCGGCCGCCCGCACCACCGAGCAGATCGCGGCTGTGACAAAGGTGCCGCAGGCCTACCTCTCGAAGGTGCTCCAGGCGCTCAAACGAGCAGGCCTTGTCCATTCGCAGCGGGGCGTGGGAGGCGGGATCGCGCTTGCGGTGTCGCCGACCAAGCTCACCGTGCTCGACGTCGTCAATGCCGTCGATCCGATCGAGCGAATCACGACCTGCCCACTCGGCCTCGAGGCCCACGGCGTGCGGCTCTGCCCACTGCATCGTCGGATGGATCAGGCGCTGGCCATGATGGAAGACGCGTTTCGCACGTCCACGCTCGCCGAGGTGCTCGCCGAGCCGACGCGAAGCAGACCGCTGTGTGGATTTCCGTCGGGCCGCACAAAGAAGTGACCTCCTGGCCGGCTACTGCCACGAGGCCGGCAGCCCTGGCTTCGTGTCGCGGAGGATGTTCAGGATGGCTCGTCGGTCCTCGGCGGTGAGATGGGCAAATGTCTCCGAGGTGTCGTCGCCTGAGAGAATCTCGAAGAGCCGTTGCCACACATACTCCCGCATCACGTCGGGCAACGCGTCGAAGCTCTTGGAATAAATGAGAAAGCTGCATGGATAGGTGAAGAGCCGCTTCGTGAGGTCGAGCTTTCGCAGCGAACGGCCGTGGGTGTCTCGGGGGCCCTGGCGCTCAAACCCCTCGGCGTAGCCGGAGGTGCCACGGACGGGTGCGGCGAGCTCGGCCTCGCCAACCACGAGCAGAGCCTCCACAAGCTCATCGCCGGCCGCGGCAATTCGGCGGGTTGTGCTATCGAGTCGTTTTCCCGCTGGTTCGCCGAGTGCCTCGATGAGGGTGGCCTCATAGGCGAGGGCCTGCTGCGTCTGGAAATTGGCTTGGGTGATGCGATTGTGAACGAGGGTTTGGTGCTCGAGCACCATGAGGGCGACGACATCGCTATGGGTCGCGAGATAGCGATCGAGCTTTGCGAAGTCGCTCAGGTCGATGACGTTCTGGCCTGCTGTGTTGTCGATATCGCGTGGACGTGCCGATCGCGGGACGATGAGATTTCCAGCGTGGCTCATGCCGCCGTGGGTGCCGGTGACATACCAGCCCCCCCACCGCTTCTCAAAGGGCGTGGTGTGGTCCACCATCGTGCTGCCGGCCGAGAGAATCGGCTCGCCGGCGGCATCAACGGCGAGCGACCGCACGATATGCCCTGGAACGCCTCCGGTGCGGGATGAGCCGTGGCAGATCAGGCAGTTTTCGGTCTGCCGTATGATCGTCGGCTTGGCGGCGTCTGTCTGGTCGAGCGTGTAGAAGACCGCGCCGAGCTTCGGATCGGCCACCGATATCTCAAGAACCTCGCCGGCCTGGCAGAAGCCGACGTAGACATCGTCATTGAAATAGATCGCCCGAGGCGTGCGGGGCGAAATACGACTTCGCTGGAGGCTTGTGCGCGAGAAGACCAGCGCCTGCGACTCGACCGGCACCTCGAGCGCCTGAAGCAGCGACGCGAGATAGCCACGACCGGGAGCAAACTCCAGCACGCGTTCCCCTGTGTCGATCTGCCGGGCGAGCTTCGACACAGCGTTGTCGGGCGTTGCCTCGCTGTAGGAGATCGGCGGTCGCTCGAAATCATCGACGGCGTGCGCCGCCACGGCAACCCACGACACGACGGTCGCGATCACTGTCACACGGAAAGAAGGCAAGGCCTTCATGCGCAAACAACCCATCGCCAGGGCCACCACTCACAAAACTGGATACGTGTATCCAGTTTAGAATCGAGTCCCGGATGGGTCAAGAACGACCACATTCGCGGCGGATTCGTTCTACGCCGGCCTGGGGAACGGCTATGAGCCGCGCCCCTCAATACGACCCTGGGATGTCGCCAGCACTGAGCGTGAAGAGCGACACGAAGGTATCGGCGTCGATCGAATCGCTGATGAAGTGAACCGAACCGTCTGCAAAGGCAAGATTCGTGCCGGTTGGGTGAAAGCTGTAGGGCCTCGAGTTATTGTCGCAATTGATGATCTGTAAGCCGTTACAGAAGTCATTGATGGTCATCCAGATCGTAGGGCTCGCCCAACGAAAACGCGTGGATGTACCACCGGTCATCTTGCCATTTTCGTAAACATCGGGCTTGCCGCCGTCTTCAAAAAGCAAGAAGGTATTTGACAGGCCGTCACGGACATTGGCCGGCCGTACCATACGACGCCGCGAGGGGTAAGCGTCTACTGGCAAGATGCCAAACCACTGCGGGCTCCATGTCGAGCCTGTATTTCCCCAATTTGGCGACGAGCCGCCCGCCCGTGGGCTAACAACGCCGTTCGTAATCATCGAACCGATACCACCACTGGTCGTGGGGTCGATACGGTGAGCAGGTGCAAAATCGGTGACATGGCTGTTCTCACGGCTGCCGGGCGCCGATGGGCAGATTAGAATACCGCCGAGGTGCTGCTTGGCATTCGAGTCGTTCGTGGAATTGGCGGTGTCGTTCCAATGCTGCTTCAAGTCGAATGCATTGAAGACGTTTCCTTGCTCATAATACGGAAGGATGAATGTAAAAAGGCTATGGCGCGCCAGGATTGGCGGATTGAGATTGCATTCCGCTGGCGAATCGCAGTTGGTCGAGGCTGGCGGAAAAAAGTCGTTGGAAGCCACAAAGTTCTGGACCGCCAGCCCGAGATTCTTCATATGGCTCGCGCACTGCATTCGCCTCGCCGATTCCCGGGCCCCCTGTACGGCTGGCATGAGCAGGGCGATGAGCAGGGCAATGATGGCGATCACGACCAAAAGCTCGACGAGCGTAAACCCGTGTCGGAAATGGTTTCTGCCGAGGCTGTTTGTCATGGCTGTGTTCCTTGAACTGATCGTGCGCAGGCCACCGATCTATTTGGTCGTGAGCTCGAGCAGGGGTAGATCGCCAGGCTCCTTAATCGTCATTCGTAAGCCACTCGTCTCGGGGGATGCATACCGTCCCTTGAAAAGATCGGGCAGTTCTTCGTAGGTGGCGATATTGAAATCTTCGCTCGCTGCATTCTCGGGAAGTGGGCCCCTCCAGAGTGCCGTCACCTTGTACTCGCCGGGAGGGGCACCGTCCCCGGTCCAATAAGTCTTCAGTTCATAGAAACCGTTTTTATCTACGGTCGTCCGTGGCGTGAGCTTGTGAATCTCTGCATCACCGCCCGATGGATGAAAGACGAGCATCGCCTGCTCTCCTGGCTTTCCATCGACAAGAAGCTGACCTCGCACGGGAATTGTCTTGACTTTGTCTGACTCGCCGCATCCCACAACAGCGACAGCAATGACGAGATTCGCCACAACGTGCACCGGCACAAGACGAAGCAGGCGATGATTCATGGCGGGTAGGTGGGAAAGGGAACCGCCTCGGACAACGCTCAATCATACCCGAAGGATATGAGCGTTCCATGAGGCGGCCACTCGCTTCTCATGTCCCCCATCGATTCTGCTGGAAAAGCCGCTACTCCTGCTCGGCACGGGGCACGCGGCCGAGCATGTCACTTTCCGCCGCCGTCGGGGTGCCGTCCTCCCCGATGACAAACGTGACGGGTTCCGGCAAGGAGACGGTGCCGGCCGGAAACTCCATCTGAAACGTGTCGAATCCCACGTGGGCCAGGTCTCCCGCATACCCCTCGGTGCCGACCGACCAGCGGAGCGACCCCTTCTCGAGGGTGATCGCGAGGGGGCCGTAGAGAGGGCTCGTGTATGTGCCGGCGTAAACCGAAAGCGGCCGGCTCGGCGGCCCCGCAGGTTTTGTTGCGGCCTCAGGAGCGCTGGTGTCAAACATGGCATCGAGTTTTTGTTGGGTCGCGGCGATGCGATCTTGAAGGTCACTTTTCCCGCCGCCGGTGAACTGCCCGAGCACATGGCCGCGAATCGCCTCCGGCGCCAGCGTGAGATTGAGGTTGGCAAACACGGCCACGCCCACGCCAAGCTCGGGGATCATCGAGACCACTGTTCGCGTGCCACCCAGGGCGCCTCCCTTTTCGATGACTTCGTAGCCGCGGAAGTGATAACTATCCCAACCCATCGCGAAGGCGAGCCCGCTCGTGGCATCGATCGGCGGCGCACTCGTGAAGCCCGGCGTATCGACCATCGCCGGCCGGTGCATCTCGCGGATCGCCTCCGCCGAGAAGATTTTTTTGGTGCCGAGCCTTCCCTCGGCGAGGTGCACCCGCAGGAAGGGCACCATGTCGGCGATTGTCGCGGCCATGCCACCGGCCGGTGCGAGCGTCTCCTGGGGAACCCACGTCATCGCGTCATAGGAATCCCCGTTGAGAAAATGCGAGCCCGCGACGTTCGGATTCTTCTGATCGACCCGGTAGGTGAAGGTCGCTCGCTTCATGCCAAGTGGCTCGAAGAGCCGCTTCTCCATAAGCGTTTCCCAGGCCTGGTCACCCACCTTCGCGGCCAACATGCCAGCCGCAAAATAGCCGAGGTTTGAGTAGTTGCCGTGCTCCGGAAAGCTGCATGCCGGCTCGACCAAGCGGAGGCGGCGGATCACCTCCGTGCGGTCGTAGCCAAGGCGGTCAAAGAGGTCGCCCGTAAAAGCGGGAAGCCCCGTGCGGTGGGCGAGCAGATCTCGCGGCGTGGCCATTCGCGTGGTGTAGCGATCCTTGAAGACGAGTTCGGGATAGTCTTCGATGAGCGGCCGATCCCAGTCGAGCCTCTTCTCGTCCACAAAGGTCGCGACGAGTGCCGCGGTAAACGATTTGGTGACCGACGCCAGGGCAAAGAGCGTGCCTTGATCCACGGGGTCGGGCCTATTGAACCGCCGCTTCCCGTATCCCCGCAGCACCACGGCCTTGTCGCCATGCACCACCGCCACGGCCATTCCCGGCACCCGGTACCGCTCCATCACCGAGTCAACGAAGGTATGAAACGCCGCCGGATCAAAAGCTGGTGCCGGCTTCCCCTCGACATCCGCAGCACTCACGTCGCACCTCGGCAATCCTGCCGAGGCCAGCGCGCCAGCAAGAAGCATCGCCCATCGTATTGTATGAGTCATACCGCCTACCTCCGTCGTGCATTCCACCGAAACAACAGGCGTTCCGTGAACGGCGGCAGTGTATCCAGTACGGCGATCGTGTCATCGCCACCCGCAATCACCCGGTCACGGAGTGAACGGACGAAGCGCGCATCAATGCGTCTTCCGCGAGGGATTGCCCGTGCTGTGAAGCCGGCGTTGTTTGCAAGCGCAGCCAGGATGGCAGTAGCGAACGTCCGGCTCTCGCAGCACGGGCAACCCCTCGCCCACACAGGGCGTTGCCTCAATTGGGGCATGAGGACTCGACTCGAAGAGTCGAGCGACGGGGGCCGAAACACAACGGAGAGGGCGGGATTCGAACCCGCGGTCCAGCTTTTGACCGGACACGTCTTTAGCAAAGACGCGCATTCGACCACTCTGCCACCTCTCCAAGATCGACCTCGCCCCTACGGTGCAGGGGACTGGCCGGCGAAATTCCCGTCGAAGTGTGAATTTCGCAGCAGAGTATTCTTGTCGGTCAGCCACCTTCCCGCAAGCAGGAAAATCACCATGGCCGAGGCAATGACTCCAGTCCACCCAGGCCCACGGCCTCGCACGCCGGCCCCGCTCGTCGTTGGCCTGGCCTGGGCTCTCCTGGCCACGAGCGGCAGCGCCAGCGAAATGCTCGCTAAGGCCATGACAAGCCTCACCGCCAAGGGCATGGCCCGGCATGTCCGCGTGCTCGCCGACGACACCTTTGAGGGCCGTGAGGCCGGAAAGCGTGGGGGCCGAGCCGCAGCAGCTTATATCGTGGACGAGATCGAAGACCTTGGGTTTGAGCCCGCTGGCGACAACGGCACCTACTACCAGTCGTTTGGCGCGGGGATGCGAAACGTCCTCACCCTCCTGCCCGGCCGTGACCCCGCGCTCGCCAGGGAAATGGTCATCGTCGGGGCCCACTACGACCATGTGGGCTACGGCAACTCCCGCAACAGCTACGGGCCGTATGGCCAGGTTCACAACGGCGCCGACGACAACGCCTCAGGCGTCGGGGCACTCGTCGAAATGATGGCCACGCTCCAGACACTCCCCGAGCGACCGCGTCGGCCGATTCTTGTGGGATTCTGGGACGGGGAAGAGAAGGGGCTTTTGGGTTCGCGGCACTTCATGCGAGTGCGGCCGGCGGCGCTGGCCGACAAGACACCTGTCTTCTGTCTGAACCTCGACATGGTTGGACGGCTTCGCGACCGCCGCCTCACGATCTACGGGGCACGAACAAGCCCGGGCCTGCGATCGCTCCTGGTCGCCATCAACAACGCGCCCGGCAGTGCGGGCCTCGAGCTCGCCTTCGACTGGGACATCACCGAAGACTCGGACCACTACTCGTTCATTACTCGTCGCATCCCGACGGTCATGCTTCACACCGGCCTCCATGACCAGTACCACCGGCCGAGCGATGACATCGAGCTCGTGAATCACGACGGCATCCGTGATGTGGCGGCGATGACACTCGCACTTGCCGTCACCGTGGCTGATGCCGATGCCTCGCCGACGTTTCGCCCCGAAAGCCGTTCGGAAACGAATGCCACCAAGAGGCGCATCGAAGAAACGTTGCCACCGGCCGGAACGCCGCGAGGCCGCTGGGGCATCGTGTCGCGGGCCGATCCGGGCGAGCCGGCATGCCCGGTTGTCATCGCGGTGGCAAACGATTCACCCGCATCAAGGGCGGGCCTTCGGCAGGGAGACCGTCTCCTCGCCGTTGATGGTGAGACGTTTCACGATCAGTCGGAAATGGTCACACGACTCCGCACGATCGAGAAGAGCTTCACGCTCACGATCGAACGGAAGGGCATCGTGACGACCATCGCCCTCGAGGCCGATTC
>JBGTGN010000109.1:0-33237 GCA_041746715.1 Pirellulales bacterium
GCGGTTGCAAGGCCGCCGAAGACGAGGCCGCCCATCCCGAAAGCGACCCAGCGAGGATGCGGCCAGTGGCCCGTGGCGGCGGCCCGACGGGCGGCGTCTACGCTTACCCACGCCACGATGAGCGCAGCAGCCGGGTAGGCCGGGAGGACGTAGTTCGGCAGTTTCGTGGCCGCGGCCGAGAAGCCGCCCACCCAGACTGCGAACCAAAAAAGGATCAGGCCCACCGCAGGCACAAGGGATTCGGGAATCGCCCGCCGCCAGGTCCGCCAGGTGGCGATCACAAGCGCGAGCGGCAGGAAGCATGACCACGGGTAGAAGCAGACAAGAAGCGTGACCGGGTGATACCAGACGCCACCGCCATGCTTTTCCATCGGGGCCATAAAGCGGCCCACGTTATGCACGAAGAAGAAGCCTTCGATCCAGGCGCCGTCGGTTCGCTGCCATACAGCCACATACCAGGGCGCGGCTGCGGCGATGGCCGCAAGCGTGACCACGACCGGCCGCGTGCTCACGAGTACATCGAGCACGGCGGGAAGCGCGGCTGACCGGGTGCGCTGAAACCATGTGCCTGTGTGCATCGCCATCGCGCGACGATCCACGGCGACCCACCAGGCCCACGGCACGAGGACGGCGAGCGGTCCGACAAATCCGATCGGCCCCTTGCACACGACCGCAAGGCCGAGCAAAAGACCTATCGTGGCAGCCCGCCCGAAGCTCAATCGAGAAAGAGAACCCTCGCCAGAAGCAATGACCTCCGCCGCGAGCACCGTCGCCCAGGTGCAAAGCGCTGTGAGAATCGCGTCGGGTGTGGCGGCGTGGGCCTCGATTCCCACCAGGATCGTGCCGAGCCATGCCAACGCTGCGATCATGCCGATGACCGGGTCAAAGAAACGCGTGCCGAATCTCAAGATCGCGAGCGCCGTGGCCTGGGCTGCGAGCACCGACGGCAGTCGGGCAGCAAATTCGTTCGTGCCAAAGACAGTCATGCAGGCGGCCATGCACCAGTGCATGAGCACAGGCTTGTCAACGGCGAGCTGGCCGTTGAACATCGGTACGGTCCAGTCGCCTGTTTCGACCATTGCCCGGGCGATGGCAGCGAACCGCGATTCATCTTCATCCCAGAGCGGGGTACGAGCGATCCCGAGAGCAAGGGATGCGATACCGATGGCGAGCACGATGAAAAGCGGACGATGGTTGGCCATGGGGGTGGAGATTCTCGAGAGGGATGAGGTCATGGGTGGGTTTTAGCGCGTCGTTGACGAGCCGGAGGGGTTGAGTGTGGCCGCGGCAACTCGGCCGGCGGCGGCCGGGGTGTCGATTCCAAAGAGGATGAGTTGGCGTGATTCGGGAAGCGCTGTCGCCGTGCGGAGCACGCGGTAGTGCGACGGGAGCACCGCCGCGACGGACGCGGCGAAGCGGGCATCAATGACGATCGGGGCGCCGGGATGTGTGGCGAGAAACGCTGCAACCTCCGCGGGCTCTTCGAGCGGTGTGACACGTCCACGGTGCGCCAGGAGGGCACCATAGAAGGATGTGCTCGGCGGAGCGCGGTATGACGCGATCGGTTGACTGAGGCCCTCGGCAGGGAGTCGAGCGAGGAGGTGTCGCGTGCCACCGCCACGGGCAAGGGCCGCTGGACCGATCGCGACGAGAAGCCCCACACATGCCGCCGCGGTCGCTGCCCAGCAGGCCACGGCAGCCCGCCGTGACGCGTGCGACTGGCATATCCAGGCGAGGCCGCTGCCCAGGAGGGGGACGAGCCCAATGAGCCCGATCCATTCGCTGCCCGGGGCAACACGGGCGATAAATAACGGCAGACCGATGCCAAGGCCCACGCCGGAGGCCGCAAGAAAGACCCAGGCACACCGCATCCAAAAGTCGGAACCACGGGCCGGGGCTCGAATCCAATCTGCCACGAAGAGGCCAACGCAGCAGGCGATCGCCGGATAGACAGGCCACACATACCCCGGAAGCTTCGTGCCGGCCAGCGAGAAGGGAACCACCCACGCAACGACCCAGGCCAGGAGCAGTCGCATCCCAGCCTGCGATCCGTTGCCAGTGGCCACGGTGCGGAACGCATGGTGCCCAACGAGCGCCGAGGCCATTGACCAAGGAAACATTCCTACGAGCAGCACGAGCGGGTAATAGACAAAGGCCGATCCCGAATGCCCTTCCATCGGCGCCGCGAATCGACCGACGTTGTGAACAAGGAGAAACTCTCGCGGCCAGTCGCCTCCCGTTCGCACGCTCACCGCGATATACCAGGGCGCGGCGACAGCGAGGGCTGTAGCGATCACGAGCCCCGGTCGCATGCCCCGCCAGGCAGTGAAGGCCGTGCTGATGATTTGCCGCCACCAGACGCCGTCGCGGCCGGGATCGGCGACTGCCTGCCACCAGGCATAGAGGCCCATGCCCGCCAGCGGCAGCACAAGGCCCACCGGACCTTTTGTGAGGATCGCGAGGCCACAGGCCGCGCCGATCATGGCAGCGGTTGCGCATGAGGTTTCAACCGGACCGTCCCGCCATTGAGATTCTTTGGCATGACTTCCACGCACAAAAACCCAGAAGGCAAGGGTCGTGAAGAACGCCAGCGGGGCATCGGGCGTGGCCGCGCGGCCAGTGATCCCAGTCCACAGACACGTGGCCATCACGATCCCGGCCCATGCGGCCACATCAGGCCGAAAGAGCATCGCGGCAATCCGCCAGGTGAGCAGGCACGTCAGGATCGTCAGAACGGCTGAGCCTATGCGAGCGCCAGTTTCGTTCGTGCCTGCGGTGGCGAAACCAGCCAAATGGAGCCAGTTGACAAGAACTGGCTTTTCGACGCGGAGCCTTCCATTGAAGGTGGGCACGATCCAGTCGCCGCTGTCCCACATGGCGAGCGAGCAGGCCGCATTGCGTGGCTCGTCGTCGTCCCAGAGCGGCGGTCCGCCGAGATTCGGTAAGAGCACGCCCGCTGCCAGCGCGGCCACAAGGAGCCCCCCACGGAGGCCGTGATTCGTTGTCTTTGGCATGGATAACATGGGCTCCCCCGCAGGTCTGGAACCAGGCTGCGAACGGGCTCCGTGGGAGTGTGGAGCGGGGCGGGAGGGTAGGGGGGAAGCCGGTCGTGGGTCAACACGTCACCGTTTACGGGAAAGACCCTGTTTTTTCCCTTGTTTGAGGCGGTTGACCCTCCCCGTGGGCCGGGTATGTTCAACACTTCGCGGCGGACCGACATGGATGGCCGGCGAAGGGCCCAGGCTCCTTTGGAGGCCGTTCTTTGGCTGATGATGAAAACCCGTCCGACATCGACGGCCCTGGCACGGGTGGCGGTGCGGAGACCCCCGACCAGCCTTCCAATGACGGGCTTCGGGATATCTCCGGAGGTCGGCTCGTCGAGATGCCAATCGAGCAGGAGCTCAAAGACAGCTACCTGACGTACGCCATGAGCGTGATCGTCAGCCGCGCGCTGCCCGATGTTCGCGACGGGCTCAAGCCCTCGCAGCGGCGAATCCTCGTCGCGATGAACGACCTCAATCTCTCACCCGGCTCCTCGCGGGTGAAGTGCGCCAAGATCTCGGGCGACACCAGCGGCAACTACCACCCGCACGGCGAGAGCGTGATCTACCCCACGCTCGTCCGCATGGCCCAGGAATGGAACATGCGGCATGTCCTCGTCGATAAGCAGGGCAACTTCGGCTCGATCGCCGGCCTTCCTGCGGCCGCGATGCGATACACGGAAGCCCGCCTCTCGCCGATCGCGTCGCTCATGCTCGACGACCTGTCGCTCGACACGGTTGATTTCGTGCCGACATACGATGAGCGAAACACCGAGCCGACCGTCCTGCCGAGCCGATTTCCGAACCTCGTGGTCAATGGCGCCGGCGGCATCGCTGTTGGCATGGCCACAAGCATCCCGCCGCACAACCTTGGCGAGGTTTGTCGGGCGCTGGTTCAGTTGATCGACAACCCCGAGCTCTCGGTGGCCGAGCTGCTCCAGCTTGTGCCAGGCCCTGACTTCCCGACCGGTGGCATCGTGATGGGCCGCGAGTCGCTCCTCCGCGGCTATCTCACCGGCCGCAGCACGATCACCCTGCGGGCCCGCGCGCATGTCGAGGAGTTTGGCAAGAACCGGCACCGCATCGTCGTTACGGAAATTCCGTATCAGCAGACCCGCGATGCGATCGAGGAGAAGATCGCGGAACTCGTCAACGACGATCGCATCAAGGGCATCTCGGCGATCCGTAACGAGAGCGATCTCAAGGAGCCGGTGCGGCTTATCCTCGAGCTCAAACGCGACGCCGACCCCGATGTCGTGCTCAACCAGCTCTATCAGTTCTCGCCGCTCCAGACATCATTCTCGCTTATCTTCCTGGCACTCGTCGACGGCAAGCCTCGGGTTCTCTCGTTCCGGGAGATGCTTACCGAGTTTCTGCGGCATCGCGTCACGGTCATTCGCCGCCGTACCCAATACCTCCTTCAAAAGGCACGCAGCCGTAAGCACACGCTCGAAGGTCTGCTCGTGGCGCTTGCGAACATCGACGAGGTGATCAAAATCATCCGTTCGTCGAAGTCGCAGGCCGAGGCGAAAGAGCGGCTCTGCTTGCTCGAGGCGCCCGCGGCCTTGCTCGAGCGAGCCCTCGGTGCCGAAGGATTCGCCATGCTTCAAGAGGAGCGTGGCGTGGCGGATGTCTACGGCCTCTCGCCCGTGCAGGCCGATGCGATCCTGCGGCTCACGCTCGGCCAGCTTGTGAATCTCGAGCAGGAAAAGCTCGGCGGTGAGCACCGCGAGCTTCTCGGAAAGATTGCTGAATTCCGTCGGATTCTCGCAAGCGAGGCAGCCATCAAGGCGATCATCCGCGAGGATCTCGTCGAGCTTGAGGCGAAGCAGGCCGACCCGCGACGTACGGAGATCAGCGGTGAGGCGGCTGATATCCGCGACATGGCCGAGCTGATCACCGAGGCCACGATGGTGGTCACGATCAGTCGCTCCGGCTACGTGAAGCGAACGCCAGCCGATGTCTACCGAGCCCAGCGGCGCGGAGGCAAAGGGCTCAAGGGGGCGACCGCAGACGAAGAGGATCCGATCGAGCATCTCTTCGTGGCCAGCACGCATGACTGGCTCCTTGTCTTCACGACGCTCGGCAAAGTGTTCTCGATGCGGGTCTTCGAGTTGCCGGAGCTCGCACGGGATGCCAAGGGGAGGGCCTTGGTCAATCTCTTGGAATTCGAAGCGGGCGAGAAAGTGGCGCAGTGCCGCGCCGTGGGGGGCTTCGACGATCCCGACCAGTATCTCTTGCTGGCGACCCGCGCGGGTGTTGTCAAGAAAACAGTTCTCGAACATTACAAGCGACGTCGCACGAAGGGGCTCATCGCGGTGAAGCTCCGCGAGGGCGACGAGCTTATCGGCGCTGTGATCACGAAGGCGGGCGAAGAGCTTGTTCTCTCCACGGCGAAGGGCATGGCCATCCGCTTCCCCGAGTCTGACGCCCGGCCGATGGGCCGCGACACGAGCGGCGTTCGTGGCATCAAGCTCGGCAGCGGTGATCACCTCGTCGGGATGGTGGTGGCCGACCCAGACGCCACGCTCCTGACCGTCTGCGAAAACGGTTACGGCAAGCGAACTCCGTTTGGCACGGGAACCCCGCTCACGGGCCCCGCCTCGGATGATGACGCGAGTGATGAGCCGGCGGCCGAGCCGGCCGGTGACGACGCCACCGACGAAGAAACAAGCGGCATGCGATACCGCACCCAGCACCGTGGCGGCAAGGGTGTTCGCGACATCAAGGCGACCGCCCGTAACGGCCAGGTCGTGTCGGTCGTGTCGGTTCGCGACGACGACCAGGTTCTCATGATGACCGCCCGGGGCAAGATTCAGCGGGTGAACGTGGCCGAGATCAAGTCGATCGGCCGCAATACGCAGGGCGTGCGGATCATGCGAATGGACGACGGAGACACGCTGGCCGCCGTCGTGCCGGTGCCGCCGGGCGAGCAGGAAGAGGCGGATGCCCCGCCGCCGAGCGAGTAGGCATCGCAAAGGAACCTAGTCATGCGGATTGGGGTTGTGGGGACAGGCTATGTCGGCCTCGTGACAGGCACGTGTTTCGCCGACAGCGGCAATACGGTGACCTGCCTCGATATCAATGCGGAGAAGATCGCCCGGCTCGAAGCGGGTGAGGTGCCGATTTTCGAGCCTGGCCTCGAGGAGCTCGTGGAGCGGAATGCCCGCGCCGGGCGACTCCGGTTCACCACCGAGACGGCCAAGGCCATTGCCGATGCGGAGATTGTTTTTCTGGCGGTTGGCACGCCCCCGAGTGAGGATGGGTCGGCCGATCTGTCGTCACTCTGGAAAGTCATAGACTCGATCGCCCCGCATCTCCCGCATGAGGCGATCGTGGTCACGAAGAGCACCGTGCCGGTCGGCACGTGCGCCGAGATCGAACGGCGGCTCCTCGACCGCACCGGCCGAACCTGTCATGTGGCGAGCAACCCAGAGTTTCTCAAGGAAGGGGCCGCGATCGAAGACTTCCAGAAACCGGATCGCGTGGTCGTGGGCGTTCGAACGGCCGATGTGGGGGAGACGCTTCGGTCGCTCTACCTTCCGTTTCTTCGGACGGAGAATCCGTTTCTTGTCATGAGCCCCGAGAGCTCTGAGATGACGAAGTATGTGGCCAACGCGCTGCTCGCCACGAAGATCTCGTTCATCAACGAGGTGGCCAACCTCTGCGAGCGAATCGATGCCGACATCGATGACGTTCGCCGCGGTATCGGGCATGACAGCCGAATCGGGTTTGCGTTTCTCTTTCCTGGGGCAGGGTATGGCGGAAGCTGCTTCCCGAAAGACGTGCAGGCGCTCGCCGCGATGGCTCGCGACAAGGGTGTCACACCGCGGATTCTCTCGGCCGTTCACGACACGAACAAAGCTCAGAAGCGAGTGCTCGGTGAGAAAATCGCGGCCCACTTCGGGGGTGCCTTGAATGGGAGACGGGTCGCCATTTGGGGGCTCGCCTTCAAGCCCCGCACCGACGACATCCGCGATGCTCCGGCCATCGATCTGATCGAGAAGCTGCTCGCCGAGGGCGCGGCCGTCCGGGTCCACGATCCCGAAGCCATGGCCAATGTTCGCGGTCTCTACGGTGATCGCCTCGAGTATGCCGACACCCCGCTCGATGCTCTCGAGGATGCCGACTGTCTGGCGATCGTGACCGAGTGGGGCGACTACCGACGGCCCGATTTCGATGCTATGGCCGAGCGCATGAAGGCTCGTGTGATCTTCGACGGCCGCAATCTGTATGCGCCGGAGGAGATGCGATTGCGTGGCTTCGTCTACCACGCGATCGGCAAGCAGCCGGTGTGACGTTGTGCGTGGGCTCGGGATCGCCCGTGCCATGTCGCCGGACGTTTGCGACGGACATCGTGCCCGCCGCTCCACTCGGAGAAAACCTCGCTTCGCCATCCTGGCTTCGCTCGGTTTTCTTCGCCGGCTCCATGACACGGCCAACCCCGAGCGGGAACCCGTATTGCGGGCAGATGTGCGAGGCGGGCGCATCGGCTGCTGCGTGCAAAAAACAGCGCCCCGGTTGCCGCGGCTCACCACACCGCAGCGGTTACGAGCAACGCGAGCCAGGATGTGCGACCGGCGGCCGTAGGGCCGCGAAGACCGCCGGGGCCATGGATGGCCCGCCGGTTGTAAAGCGAGATGGCCCGCCGGCCGTGAAGCCAGTTTGACACGGTTTCCGGCGCAGGGTTCAATCTCGACCTCCCGACCATCGTAGGGGAGCCGGCCGGTCGCTTCGGTCTGCCCCAGAATTTTCTTCCGCGGAGTTTTCTCGCATCGTGACACGCCCTTCACTGTCTCTCGCCGCCGCCGCGACTGTCGCCGTGGCCAGTCTTCCCGCCCTTGCGTTTGCATCGGAGGAGGCCGAGAAGTCTGCATCGTTCTTCGGGGCCTATGGATTCTTCTGGCTCCTGGCGCTCGCCGGAGCGTGCCTGGCACTCTACAAGGCCTGGGACTTTTTCAAGTGGATGGAGTCGCAGGATCAGGGCACGCCCCGAATGGTGGAGATCGCCGGCTACGTCCGCACCGGTGCCGATGCCTATCTCCATCAGCAGTACAAGGTCGTGGCCGCCTTCTTCGTCGCCATCTTTCTCTTGCTCGCGATCATGGCCTTCGCGCTGAAGGTCCAGAGTGCTTGGGTGCCATTCGCATTCCTCTCAGGCGGCCTCTTCTCGGGACTCGCGGGCTGGTTCGGCATGAAGACGGCGACGCTCGCGAGCAATCGTACAGCGGCTGGCGCTGAACGGAGCCTCAACGACGGGCTTCAGGTCGCCTTCCGCTCGGGTGCGGTGATGGGCCTCACCGTTGTCGGCCTCGGGCTCATCGACATCATGGTCTGGTTTTTCATCCTGTATTGGATTGTGCCCTGGGTTTCCGACCCGCTCTCCCTCGAGGAAATTACCGTCACGATGCTCTGCTTCGGGATGGGAGCCAGCTCTCAGGCACTCTTCGCTCGCGTCGGCGGCGGCATCTTCACGAAGGCGGCTGACGTCGGGGCTGATCTCGTGGGCAAGGTTGAGCACAGCATTCCTGAAGACGACGCCCGCAACCCAGCCACGATCGCCGACAATGTTGGTGACAACGTCGGCGATGTCGCCGGCATGGGTGCAGACCTCTACGAAAGCTACTGCGGCAGCATTCTGGCAACTGCGGCCCTCGGCGTGGCGGCGTTCCCAGGTGACTACCGCATGCAGCTTGCCGCCCTGTTCCTCCCGATGATGATCGCTGCCGTCGGGATCGTGCTGTCGATTTGGGGCATCTACCAGGTGAAGACCCAGGAGAATGCCTCCCAGAAAACGCTCCTGGCGGCCCTGGCCCGTGGGATCAATATGTCCACAGGGGCGATCGTCGTGGCCTCGTTCCTCCTCGCGCCGATCATGCTCGGTTGGCGGTGGAGTAGCTTCGGCGTGGCAATCAGCGTCATCGTCGGCCTGCTTGCAGGCTGGCTGATCGGCAAGTGGACGGAATACTCAACGAGCAATGAATACCGGCCGACCCAGGAGCTCGCCGACCAGGCCCTCACTGGACCTGCCACGATCATCATCGGTGGGGTGGCTGAGGGGATGATGAGCGTCTGGGCACCGGTATTGGTCACCGGTGTGGCAACGCTTCTGGCCTTCGGCTTTGCCAACGGCTTCGACTTTGCAGATCCGTCTCGGTTTGCACTGGGCCTCTACGGCGTCGGCATCGCCGCTGTCGGCATGCTCTCCACGCTTGGCATCACGCTGGCCACCGACGCCTATGGCCCGATCGCGGACAACGCAGGGGGCAACGCCCAGATGTCGGGCATGCCCGACATCGTTCGGGAGCGGACCGACGCGCTCGACGCCCTTGGCAACACGACTGCCGCCACCGGCAAGGGATTTGCGATCGGGTCGGCCGCGCTTACGGCGCTCGCTCTCTTGGCCGCGTACATTGAGGAAGTTCGCATCGGTTTCGATCGGTGGGGCCAGGCAGTCGCGGAAAACGTCGAGGGCACGCCTGACCAGTTCCTTACCATCGACGGCAAGCGAACGCAGCTTGCGGCCGGCCAGTGGGTGAAGCTCACCGACGGCGTGGTGGTGGAGCTCGGCCCGGATCCCGCCAAGAATCGCACATGGATGGTGTTGGACGAAGAGGCTGTCCCTGGCTTCGAAAAGCTCCCCCCGCAGAGTGTTGTGGCTGATATGCCCGATGCCGACGGTGTGAAAAGCCTGACCGACGCCCGGCGGATCGTGCCCGTGAAGTCAGCCTTCATGGCTGACTACATGCGGTTCTATGACGTCACCCTCATGAACCCCAAGGTGCTCGTCGGGCTCTTCCTGGGCGCCATGAGCACGTTCGTCTTCTGCGCCATGACGATGAAGGCGGTGGGCCGTGCGGCGAAGGGCATGGTGGAGGAGGTCCGCCGTCAGTTCCGTGAAAAGCCGGGCATTATGGAGGGCACCGAAACTCCCGACTACGCCGCACCCGTCGCTATCAGCACGAAGGCAGCGCAGAAGGAAATGGTGCTTCCGTCGCTCCTTGCCTTGACAGTGCCCATCGCCACGGGGCTCGTGCTTGGTGTTTCGGGCGTCATGGGGCTTCTCGTTGGTGGCCTCACGACCGGCTTCTGCGTGGCTGTCTTCATGGCAAACGCCGGCGGCGCCTGGGACAACGCCAAGAAGTACATCGAGGGGGGCGTTCACGGAGGTAAGGGCACCGATGCCCACAAGGCAGCAGTGGTTGGTGACACGGTGGGCGATCCCTTCAAGGACACGAGCGGCCCGAGCCTCAACATCCTCGTGAAGCTCATGAGCATGGTGAGCGTGGTGGCTGCGGGGCTGATCGTTCGGTATTCGCTCGAGGCCATGGGTATTTTTTGATGTCGCGCCGGCTCCGCGGCACGGGCAACCCCTCGCTGGAAGCGTCCAAGAGACAGCTCACGAAGAGCCTTCTTCTCGTGCCTGTTGTGTCATGAAGCCTGGGTTTGCGTTTACCCTCGAGGCAGTCGACGAGCGGGCGCGGGCAGGGGTGCTCGTGACGCCGCATGGGAGCGTGCCGACGCCGTTGTTCATGCCGGTGGGCACCGGGGCGACGGTGAAGGGGGTTGATATCGGTCGCGTCCGAGAGACCGGAGCGGGGATGCTGCTTGCCAATACGTATCACCTCCACCTGAGGCCAGGTGAAGAGACGGTTGAGCAAGCCGGTGGTCTCGCTCGGTTCATGGGCTGGGACGGCCCCACGCTCACGGACTCCGGTGGCTATCAGGTGTTTAGCCTTGCGCAGCAAGTGAAGGTGACCGAGGAGGGCGCCAATTTCAGGTCGCACATCGACGGCTCGGCGATCGCGCTCACGCCCGAACGGGCGACGGCGATCCAGGAAAAACTTGGCGCCGACATCGCGATGCAGCTCGATCACGTCGTGCCGCTGCCAAGCGATCGAGGAGTCGTGGCTGATGCGATGCGACGGTCGCTGCGATGGGCCGAGCGATGCAAGGCCGTCCACCGGCGAGATGACCAGGCGGTTTTCGGAATCGTGCAGGGCGGCCTCGAGGCTGACCTTCGGCAGGAGAGCGCCGAGGCGCTCGTGGCGATCGGATTTCCTGGCTACGCCGTGGGTGGGCTCTCGGTTGGTGAAGGCCCCGAGGCGATGCGGGCGACCCTTGAAGCGACCGTGCCGTGGCTGCCCACGGACCGCCCGCGATACCTCATGGGGGTCGGGCAGCCACAGGACATCATCATGGCCGTAGCCGAGGGGATCGACATGTTTGACTGCGTGCTGCCGACCCGCTGTGGCCGCAATTCGCTCGTCTACACGTTCGATGGCCCGGTGCGGCTCACCAACGCCCGTCATGCCACCGATCAGCGGCCGCTCGAGGAGGGCTGCCCGTGCGTGGCCTGCCGGCACAGCCGAAGCTACCTTCGCCATCTCTTTCAAGCAGGGGAGATGCTCGGCCCCGTGCTTGCCTCGATCCACAACCTCACCTTCTATCAGCGGCTCCTCTCGAGGTTGCGGGAGGCGGTCCTCACGGGCACTTTTGCCGCTACTGTTCTCGAGTTGGCAATCGCCTGGCCTCCAGCGCCAACCCATCGCTGACCGGCGGGCGCCACGAGACAGGCTTGTCCCCTGATCGTAACGCCAACTACATTCTCAGGTTTCCCGGACTCGCGTTCCGGCCATTCCGAGCACCCCCGTAGTATTGCCATGCCGATTGTTCTGGCGATGTTTCTGAACCTTCTTCCAGCGGTCTGCTTTGCCCAGGCCCCCGAGCAGCAGACGCCGCCACTCGCTGTTCAGCTCCTGCCGATGGTCGGCATCGCCGTGGCCGCCTATTTGATCCTGTTTCGTCCGGAGCGGGAGCGGCAGCGGAAGCAGCAGGCGCTGCTGTCAAACCTCAAGAAGAATGACCGCGTCGTCACGTCTGGGGGCCTCTGCGGCACCGTCGCGTCGGTCGATCGTGACGCGGGGCGGGTCTCGCTCAAGGTCGATGAATCGGCCGCCGTCAAGATTACCGTCACGCTTGCGAGTATCGCTCAGGTCGCGCCCGCTGGTGGAGACACCGCCGAGCCGACCTCGTGAACGACCACGCAGGCCACACTGAATTTCGCTTTCCCACGAGAACCCCATGAACCTTCCGAGTATCGCAGTGCTTCTGGCTCAGGTCGCCAACGAACCCGCCGCCGCTCCCCTTGCCGCCCCCTGGTGGGAGGCTCCCTGGGCTAGCTGGCTCCTGGGGTTGGGGGTGTTTGTCGTGCCAATCCTGCTGGCGTGGCTCATCGCGACGAGGCTTCGGCTCCCCGACATGTGGGGGCGAATTGCCGTGGTCCTCGTCGCGCTGGCTGCCGGCGGAGCCATTTGTTGGTCAGGATGGCCTCCGCGGCTCGGGATCGATCTCAAGGGCGGCCTCATCCTTGTCTACGAGGTGGCCACTGGCAGGCAGCGCGAGGAACGCCTCGATGATGCGATGGCCGTGATCGAGCGGCTCGCTGTGGCGCAGGATGGTGCGAAGGCATCGGTCGAGCGCCAAGACGATGGCCGGGTGGCGGTGCGGCTCGAGACCGCCGATACGGCGGCCCGCGAGGCCCTGGTCGCCGCGATCAAAGCTGCCGAATTTGACCGGGCGACGGTCAAGGAAGTGAGTCGCCAGTCGAAGCCTGACTCACTCGTGATCACGTATGCGATCACGGCTGAACAGACGGCGATCCCAATGGACAAGCTCGTGGCGGCGGTCAGCCGTCGCGTGAATCCGGGTGGTCAGAAAGAGGTGACGGTTCGTCAGTTTGGCCTCGACCAGATCGAGGTGATCCTGCCGGAGGTCGAGCAGTCGGAGGTCGAGCAGATCAAATCGATCATCTCGAAAGCAGGCGTTCTCGAGTTTCGAATCCTGGCCAATCCAGCGGATCCACGGCACCGCGCCGCCATCACCCAGTCTGGGCGGTCTCGCGGCGCCAGCGTTCGGCTTGATGGCGAGATCGCGGCTCGCTGGGTGCGGCTCGACACGAGCCGCATGCCGCCCGATGAGCGGATGGTCAAGCGGGCGGCTGCCGACGAAATCGAGGTGCTCGTCATGATCGACCGCCTCAACGTGGCCGGCAATGATCTGAGCCGGGTGAGTGCCTCGTACGACGATTCCACGCTCTCTCCATGCGTGAGTTTCCTGCTCAACGCCCGCGGGGCTGGGAAGTTTGGCGTCTTGACCAAGCAAAACCTGCCCGACCCGGCCAACGGCCTCGAGAGCCGGCTCGGCATCGTGCTCGACAATCGCCTCGAGTCGGCGCCGGTGATCCGGAGCCAGATCACGTCGAGCGGTCAGATCACCGGCCAGTTCACGCAGGACGAGATCGACGTACTCGTCGAGATTCTCAATGCAGGGAGCCTTCCGGCGGCGCTCAAAGCCGAGCCCATCAGCGAGCAGCGGGTGAGCTCCCAGCTTGGCGACGACACGATTCGTTCGGCCACCATGGCGATGGCGCTCGCGACGGTGCTCGTGCTGGTGTTCATGGCGGGATACTACCGCTTCGCCGGCGTCGTGGCCGACCTTGCCGTCCTCATGAACGTCGTGCTCGTGGTGGCCGTCATGATCTCGTTTAAGGTCGCCTTCACGCTCGCGGGGCTTGCGGGCCTCGTGCTCTCGGTGGGCATGGCGGTTGACGCCAACGTGCTCATCTACGAGCGGATTCGGGAAGAGCTTGATCGCGGGGCGGCGCTTCGCATGGCCATTCGCAACGGCTTCCAGAGGGCCTTCGCCACGATCCTCGACTCGAATCTCACAACGCTCATCACGGGCGTGGTGCTCTTTGCCATCGGCACCGACCAACTCAAGGGGTTCGCGATCACGCTCGTGCTCGGCCTCACCCTCAATCTCTTTACGGCCGTGTTCTGTGCCCGCGTGGCGTTCGACATCGCCGAACGAACCCGATGGCTCACGAGGCTGTCAATGGGCCGAATCCTCAGCAAGACGAATATCGGCTTTGTGCAGTGGGCCCCAGCGGCATCGATCGCGGCGATCGTGGTAATCCTCCTCGGGGCCGCTGCCGCGGTTCAGCGAGGGAGCGAACTCTTCGACATCGACTTCACCGGAGGCACGAGCGTCCAGGTGGAGTTCAAGGAGGGGCAGGAGCTACCGATCGCCGAAGTCCGTAAGGCCGTCGGCGACAAGCTTCGCTCGGTGACCGTGAGCGCCGTATCCCTCGGGGAAGGCGTCGCGGATCGTCGCTTCAAGATCGACACGGCGGAGCAGGATCAGGGCAAGGTACAGGACATTCTTCAGGACGTGTTTCCAGGCCGGCTCGCGACGGCGAGCATGACGTTTGGCGACGTTGGACCTGCCTCCCAGCCGAGCCGCCCCTCTGAGCCAGAGGCTGAGGCAAAGGAGCCCGATGTCTTGATCTCGTCGGTGCAGCTCGAGTTTCCAGGCATGATCACCAAAGCCGGCCTCACCGCGATCCTCGAAGACGCGCTCAAGGCCCAGGGGGCAGAGGATATGGAGTTTGCCGTGGCCAGCGAGGAGCCGAACTCGGCCACTGAGCCCTGTCGCACGTGGGATCTCCTGACGGCCCTCGATATCGATGCGACGCGCAAGGTCGTTGAGCAGATGGCCGCCACCATGGAAGACACGCCGATGTATCTTTCGGCCAATGCCATTGGAGGCAAGGTAGCGGGGAGCACACGGGTGACAGCGCTCTATGCTCTCGCGGCAAGCCTCGGGCTCATCGTGATCTATGTCTGGATTCGGTTTCAGAATGTCGCGTTTGGCCTGGCCGCCGTCGTGGCGCTTGTGCACGACGTGCTCATCGCCCTGGCGTGCCTGGCGGCGAGCCGATTCCTGGCGCCGTTCATGGGCTGGGCGCTGGTGGACGAGTTTCGTATCAGCCTCGACGTGGTTGCCGCGCTTCTCACGATCGTTGGCTTTTCGATCAACGACACGATCGTGATCTTCGACCGGCTTCGTGAGATGCGCGGCAAAGCGAAGTTCTTGACGCCGGAGATGGTCGACCGAGGCATCAATCAGACGCTTAGCCGGACGATTCTCACCTCCGGAACTGCGTTTTTGGCCGTGCTCATTCTCTATGCGGTCGGTGGAGCGGGTATTCATGCCTTCGCGTTCACCATGCTCATCGGTGTGGTCGTTGGCACGTTTAGCACGGTCTTCATCGCGGCTCCGCTGGTGCTGTGGCTCCAGCATCGCTTCGAGGTGGTGCCGGGCGCTATTTCTGGAGGTGCGGCGAAGCCCGCGTGAGCCGGTCAGGTAAACCGTTCGGTTGAGATCGTTTGCGCGGATCGTGCCCAATCGCCGATTGTGTGGCCGGCGGTGCAGGCTGGGCCGGAGGTTGACGGGAGCACGGTGCTCAGCCGGGGGGCTAAGCTTGCATCGTGGCCAGCTACCAGAATGGCTGCCGTTCCGTTTCGCCCGTCAGAAAGACTCTTCATGGATGCGTTGTCACATGGCATCAGGCTGATTGTCGGTCTCTGTATGGTCGCCGCAGGCAGCACCCTTGTCGCTCCGGCCGGGCTCTCCCTAGCGCGTGTCATCGGGCAGCAGACCGTGCCTCCCGCCCCAGCGCCCGCCCTTCCCGAACGCGGGTGGGCCGATGACGCGAGGTCGTGGCCTCCTGTGAGCGACGCCCCGTTGCCGCCACCCGTTGTGCGGGAGCGGCTGGAATACATTCCACCGCCCATGGCCCCCCAGCCGCTCCCGCCGCAGTCGGCGGCCATGATGGTTCCTGGGCCTGATCTCGCCACTGGCTACCGCCCGACGCTTCAATCTCCTCCGCCCCCTTTGCTGGATGGGCAATCACCCCCACCCCTGGCGGTGGGCTGGACGCCACGGCAGCCCGCCTCGGCATGGAGAGGCCAGGAAGTGCCGCCGTCAGGGCCTCCTCCAGCGGCTGATCCGACCATTTACATTGTGCGGGACGGGGATGACCTCACGAGCATCGCCGCACGATTCTACGGGCATCCGGCTGCTGTCGCCGCGATCTGGGAGGCCAATCGGGCATTGCTTCGTGACCCTGGAATCTTGCCCATCGGTGCGGCGCTGGTTCTCCCCCCCCGGGCGGTTGTTGCCGGCCTCGGACGGGCTGCCGACGAATCTGTCATCGAGCCACGCGATGCCAGCCAGCCGGGTCGTCCGCTCAGCCGAGGTTCGGTATCCCGCCCAGCATCGTGGCTGACCGGCGCCGAGGCTACCGTGGGCGGTCCGCAATCGCCCTGACGAACACCGCGATCAGGGCGGCAGGTGTTCGCTGCTGCGGGTCAGACGAGGCCAGTGCTGCCAGCCCATCGCCTTCGAGTGGACGGCCGGCTCGGTCGCGGGCATCGACCTGCACATAGATGAGTGAGGCCTCACTGTCTTTCGCGGGAGACGTATTGCGTCGTTCGGTCGCGTCATAAAGCCGGCTGTCGAACCACGCCGTCGGCCGCGATCGCTTGAGCTGGTCAAAGATTTTTCCAGCGTCTCGGCTTGCGGTTCCGGCCATGATCATGATTGGGAGTTTTGTCTTCACCGGCTCGATACCGAGCGAGGGACCGATAATGAACCCCTTTGTTGCGAAGGCAGGATCCACGAGGACGAGCGCACGCACATGCCCACCCTGGGGGCCACTGGCAATGGCTGGCCAGGCCGCATCAGCAACGGTCCATGTGGTTGCTATCGCAGCGCCGAGTCCCGAGCCGACGACGACGAGCTTTTCGAGATCCAGATTCTCATTTCTGGCATTCTCTTTAATCCAGTGGCGGACCGCCTCGACATCCCCACGAAAATCAGACCGACCTCGAACACGGCCCCCACCTGTCACGGCCATGGCTTTGAAGTCTGGGAGCTTGAGAAGCTTCGATTGATTGCCGTCGGCCGCCGCCCGTTCGTAAGCCGGGATATTGCTCTCCCCATGCCCTCGCATATCAGGGACCAGGACAGCGCAGCCCGCACGCTGAAGGGTTTTGGCGAGGGGCACGAGTGCGTCGCTCGAACCGCCGAGATCGTGAACAAGAATGACCGTCGCCGCAGGCTTGGTATCGCCGGCCGTCGCAAAATACTGAACGGCAAGGCCTACGCCGTCCGTTGTTTCGAGACGCAATTCCTGCGATTCCGGGGGGGGCACTTCCTCCTCGGCCGCAGTCGGAGTCTGCCCGGCCGCAAAGGGGGGCAGGGCAGCCATCCCTGCGATAAGGACGACCGCCAGCCAGCAGTTGAAGGGCACGAGCCGGGCCAGGGCCAAGCGGGTCATTGAGGAAAGTGCGTGGAGCATGGAATGAGCTTGGCCCAGAGTGAGGAAAGGCAATCCATTTATGAGGTTAGGAGGCGACGAGAATCGGCAAAACCCGCCGACCCGACAGCCCAGGGAATAGAATACTTGGAAATGCCCGAACAATTCTACGGTCGGGACGGTGGAGCAACATCGTCGGCTGGCGGTACAATGCGGCTTGGTTGCCGCGGGGCGGAGTCAGGACCTCACGGCAGCCCGTAGGAGATTCATGGCCATGTTCGCACAGGCCCGCCGCTGGTGGCAGGAATTTACCGGTGAAGACGAAACGCCGCTGGACGGGGACACCCCGGCTTTGGCGCTCAGTCTCGCCGTGCATGTCGTTGTGCTCCTGGGACTTGCCGTCGCGGGAATGAGTGTTGTTCCCAGCACCCCCAAGAAAATCACCGTCATCGAGACGCCCATCGACGAGCCAGATGTGCTCCTCGACACGCCGGTCGAGATGGTCGTCGTGGACCAAGAGGCCGAGGCAGGAGCCCTCAGCGACCACGCGATGGAAGTCGCCCAGTCGCTGGCGCCAGTCATGGCCGACGAATCATTCGTGCCGGTCATGGCCGACGACGTGCTGGAGAGCGATATTCAGGTCGAGGTCGTCGATGTCTTGCCGATGGGCAAGGCCCTGAGCGATAGCCTCATCGTCAAAGGCGACGTGGGCGTTGGTGCAACGGGAGCGAGTGGAGCCGTTGATCGACTGACCGTCGAGCTCATTGCCTCGCTCGAGCAACGGCCAACGGTCGTCTGCTGGGTCTTTGACCAGTCGGTCAGTCTCGCGGGACAGCGGAAGGATATCGCCGCCCGTCTCGAGCGGGTGTTTGATGAAGTGGGCGTGAGCGCGGCGGCTCAATCAAACGAGATGCTCAATCTTGTCTTTGCCTATGGCCAGCGGGTGACCCCTGTCATTGCCAAGCCCACCCAGGAAGTCCGTGACGTGGTGGCGGCGATCAATTCGATCCCCATCGACGAGTCGGGCGTGGAGATGACATTCACCGCAGTGGCCACGGCGGCGCAGCAGGCGGCGAAGGTTCGTCTCAGCCCGTCCCAACGCAATGTCATGATCATCGCCTTCACTGACGAGACCGGTGATGACCAGCAGCATGCCGATCAGGTCGCCGCCTACTGCGCCCGCACGCAGATGAGGGTGTTCGTGGTCGGGGTGCCTGCGCCCTTCGGTCAGCAGCGGGTTCGAATGAAGTTTGTCGAATTCGATCCGCAATATGCCGACAACGAGCAGTGGGCCGTGGTTGAGCAGGGGCCCGAAAGCCGCTACCCCGAGGTCGTAAAGGTCAGGCCGAAGGACGCGCCGGATGAGGCGATCGATTCGGGCTTCGGCCCCTTCAGTCTCTCGAAACTCTGTGCGGAGACGGGAGGAATATATTTCGCCGTGCATCCCAACCGAGCGTCGCGAGGCCGCGTGTCCGCGGAGGCCACGGCCCCCATGGCGTCGGCCCTCAAATACTTTTTCGATCCCGCGGTGATGCGTCACTATCGGCCCGACTACCAGAGCCAGGCGGAAGTCGATCGGTTGATCGCAGCCAATCGGGCGAAGCGGGCGCTCGTGGACGCGTCGCGTGCCTCGGAGCTCAATCCGATGGCCGAGCCGACGATGATGTTTCCTCGCGAGGATGACGGGAAGCTCGTGAATCTGTTGAGTGAGGCACAGAAAAAGGCGGCCGTCCTTCAGCCGAAGATCGACGCGCTCTACGGTCTCCTCGCCGCGGGCCTTCCGGATCGAGACACGATCAAGGAGAAGCGGTGGCAGGCCGGCTATGACCTCGCCCTCGGGCGTGTGCTCGCCCTCAAGGTGCGAACAGACGCCTACAACATCATGCTCGCCCAGGCGAAGACGGGCATGAAATTCAAGAACCCGAAGAACGACACCTGGGTGCTCGCTCCGAGTAACGATGTCTCGAAGGTCGGGTCGCAGACGGAGCGGCTGGCTAAGCAGGCCGATGAATTGCTCCGCCGAGTGGTGGCCGACCATCCCGGTACGCCCTGGGCCACGATGGCCGCCGAAGAACTGCGAACACCGCTCGGCTACCGGTGGGACGAGACCTACACGGGCGTGAACGCACCGAGGCAGGGCAATGGCGGCAACGGCAATCCGAACCGGGGCGACGACATGCGTCGAACCCTTGCCCCTCCGAAGCCATCTCGCCCGCTGAAGAACATCTGACGATTGAGGTAATGCGGCCCGCATTCGCTTCGCGGATGCTGCGATCCCCGATCGGGAAGGCGAGCGGAGTGACGCCTCCACGCACCGACAGCGCCCCGGATGCTCGGGCGTACCACACCGTAGCGGGCACGAGCACGGGAGCCCGGAGGTGCGAGCGGCGGCCGGAGGGCCGCGAAGCTCGTCGGGGCCAAGGATGGCCCGCCGAGCGTAAAAATAGTCTAGAAGGTTAGATTCTCTTCGGCGAAGACTTCACGGCTTTCGTAGGCGTGGAAGAGCCTCGAGATGCGCTGCGAGAGCATTTGGAGAAACATGGCACGAAACTCCCCCTCGGTGCGGTCGGTCGCAGGGATCGCCGTGTTCGCGGGAAACGCGAAGTCGTCGATTCGGCGTTCAAAGACAAGCTCCTTCTCGGCGATGTCATAGACCAGCACGCGGACGCTTGCGCGGCCTCGATAGAGCGTCGAGCCCTCGTGGAATCGGAACTCCTCGAGGTCGATGCCCACGACGTGGTCTGCGTCGAGCGCGGCGCCCACGGTCTGATAATCGACCCAGGCATTCTCATCGATCCATCGGGCGACGTCATGCTGCCCGATGACGTCAACGCGGCTGCCGTTCTCCTTGATCTGGTTGCCGGTCAGCGTGGCCAGTTCACGGGAGGAGCCAGCATCGGAGAACGCCAGCTCGATGATCGGACGGCAGACCACCGCGACCTTCTTGCCCTTGAGGCCCGCGAACGCCGCTGGCACATCGGGAGGCTGCAAAAGGTAGGCCACCGTGAAGAGCGTTGAACATCCGCTCAGGGCAGGGGCCAAAGCCGCAAAGAGCGCGAGGCGGAGAACAGCAGATCGCATCAGAAAATCCTCGAGGGAGCGGGGCGAGAGACAGTAGCGGTCCGTGGCGGTCCGCTCAATCCCGCTCAAACGGTCAGGGATGGCACAATACGGTGATGGAAATCCACCCCATGTCCACCGCTTCGCCCAGCCTGCCAGCCGGAGTGCCCGCAGAGGAATCCTTCCTTGCGGCCCTGGCCGCCGGCATGCCTTCCTTCGGCCCAGGCGGCTTCCCTGTCGCGGTTGCGGTCTCCGGGGGCGCCGATAGTGTGGCCCTTCTGGTAGGGCTCGTGCGGCTGGGGGTTTCCGGGCTCGTGGTTGTCCACGCGGAGCACGACCTTCGGGACGAAGCCTCGGCCGATCGCGAGTTTGTCGGCCGGCTCGCGGAGCGTTTCAGCCTCCCCTGGATGTGGCAGCGGCTCGCGGTCCGCACGCGAGGCGATGAGCCAGGAGGCGAGGGGCTCGAGGCCCGGGCCCGGCGGGTCCGATACGCCTTTCTCGAGGAGGTCGCGCGGGACGTGGGCGCGCGGTATGTGCTCGTTGCCCACACGGCCGACGATCAGGCTGAGACGATCCTCCACCGCATCCTGCGGGGTACAGGGCTCACGGGCCTTGCGGGGATGCGGCGGGCCCGTGCGCTCGGCGACGGCATGGCGCTGGTGCGACCACTTCTCGAGGTCTCACGCGACGCTGGCCGAGCCTTTCTTCGTGCGGCGTCCGAGCCTTGGCGGGAAGACGCGAGCAACACCGACACGTCACGGGCCAGAAACTTCCTTCGCCACGAGGTGCTGCCACGGTGTGTTGCCGGTCCCTACCCGAAAGCGTCGACCGCTGTCGCGAGGCTCGGAAGCCAGGCCGCGACGGTGGCCGCAGCGATCACCAGCGCCGCCGAACATCTGCTTGGCCTCTACGCTCTGCGGCAACCAGACGGAACGGTCCTCGTGCAGATGCGCACGCTCACGGGACTCGATCCGCACCTTTGTGCCGAGGTGTTTGTTGCCCTCTGGCGACGTGAAGGATGGCCGCAGCGAGATATGACGGCAGGGCACTATGCGGCTCTGGCCGCCCTTGTCACGGACCGACTGTACGAACCGCATGACAACGCTCCGAAAAAGCACCGACAGGTGCATCGCCAGTTTCCTGGGGCCGTTACAGCGACACGAAAGGACGGCACCTGGCTTGTTCTTGAGCGTCCTGTCAGCCCGCAGTGACGCAACGCGCCTGTCAATGTCCGGGCGTTGTGAGCTCTTGGGCCGCATAGCCCCCCTTCGACCGGAAATAGACGAACAGGCCGAGATAGCAGACGAGCATGAAGGCCGGGAAGGCCGCCATCTTCGCCAATGTGTCGAACTGTCCGGCTTTGTCAGCAGCCGCGAGCGCCGTGATCGCCTCGGGTGCCGTCACCGCAGCCGCCTTCTTTGGATCAATCGCATCGTAGGTCATGCCGAGGTAGGGCTTCTGCACAAGCACCTCCTCCGCTACGGCCGGTGCGTTCTGCCTGAGGTCACTGCTGGCGGTTCGCTCCTGGAGCGCGCCGATGAGCGGGAAGCCGAGCACCCCGACGGCAATCATTCCGATCCCGGAGATCGCGTTGAGTGTCACGGCGCCTCCCTTCGGGCATTGCTCCGCCGTGATCCCAAGCATGGTTGGCCAGAAGAAGGTCTTGCCGATCCCGTAGAGCGTCGCGGCTCCAAAAATCACCGCCAACTCCGAGTTTCCGGTGGTGGAAAGCGCGAGGAGTCCGAGAATGGCCAACACCGAACTGGCGATCAAAAGTCCGATCGGCGAAAGGGCATGCACAATCGGCCCAGCGAAGAACCGTAGAACCATCATGATGGCAGACGTGTAGACAAGCACCCAGCCCGCGTTGAACCCAGCCTGCTCCATCGGCTTCTGCATGAGACCGGTGATCCAGCCGTCGGTGCCGATCTCGGTCGTGGCCAGCGGCATCATGATCACGATCAGAAACGCGAGAATTGGTCGGCCGAAGCTTCCCGTGACGACCCCAAAACCAACCGCCACCACCGCGGTCAGGCCTGCAGCAATCCACACGCTGAACTGAAACACTTCGGCGAGCTGAAGAAAGATCAGCCCGAAGCCCACCAGGGCCCCGAAAGCACCAAACTCTGCCAGCATCTCGCGATACGTAACGCCCGCCTGCTCGCGCTCACTCCGGGGAAACCGCACGCCCGCGAGAAGCACAAGGTAGATCACCGCCGGCACGGCGATGATCCCCAAGACGATCCGCCAGTCGCCGGACTGTGCCGTGTCGGCAAGCATGATGGTGATGATGCCGGCGATCACGAGGCCACCGGGCCAGCCAGCATGAAGAATGTTCAGCCACTTTGTCTTTTCGCGTGGGAAGATCGTAGCCACAACAGGATTGATGAAGGCCTCGACCGTGCCGTTTCCAAGCCCCAGCACGATGCTGCCCCAGTAGAGCAACTGGAAGCCTCGCTTCTGGGCCGCCGCCAGGTCGCCGGCGGGTACGTCTTGGATGGTGCCGTAGGCCATGCACGCCATCACCAGGTACACCGCATAGCAGAGAAATGAGAAGACCATCGCCACCTTGTAGCCAATCCGATCGATGACCAGGCTGAAGAGGATGATGGAGATGGCAAAGGGCCAGACCCCAGCGCCCTTGAGGGCGCCAATATCGACCTTGTCGATACCGAAGTCAGTCGGAAACCGCTCGTCGCAGAGATACATGCGGGTGAAGAATGCGAACGACGTGGTGATCAGGGCGATGAAGCACCCCCAGAACACGAGCTGCTGCCGGTCACCACGCTCTGACGTCTCGTTGCCGATCATGCGGAATCGCCTCCTGCCCCCGACCGCTTCCGGCACACGATGAGCGCCACGCTGGCATCCCCTCGACCGATTCGGCTGGCCGGCGGCACTATAGCAGGGGTGGGGAACCTGGGGGAACCGCCTGCGTCGCGTGGGGACGGAGCCGGTGTTGCTGCGGGTTGACCCGGTGCGGGCGTCCCCCCTACGGTCCCGCACCCCATCCTGGCCACCGCTGCGCGCCGGAAACGTCTTCGTGAAGCCCCTTGCCGACACCCTCTGGTCGATCGTCCGCTGGACGCTGCCGCTGACCGTGGCTGCCATTGTCGTGGCGGCGGCGCTCGGGTCGCAGCGTGTTGGGGAGGAGGTTCGGCTGCGGGTGGAGACGCGGCTGCGGGAACATTTTCCGACGCTCGAGGTTCAGGTGCGGTCAGCCAGCCTTGTCGAAGGCGAGGGCATTCTCATCCGTGACCTCTCACTCGCGGAGGCTGGCCAGCCTCCGCTGGTCACGGTCGAAGAGATCCATCTCGCCTGCGGCACATCCCTCACGGAGCTCGCTGCGGGCGCCCCGCGGATCGCCGCCGTCAGGCTTCGGCGGCCGGTGGTGCAGGCACGTCGTGATGGAAGTGGTCACTGGAATGTGGCCACGCTCTTCGAGTCGCGGCAGGGGGGAGCACGGCTGCCGGTGACGATCGAAGACGCGACGCTCGCGGTCGAAGACGCATTGCTCGGTCGCCGATTCACCCTTCGCAATATCGGTATGGCGCTCGAACCGCAGACCGACGACGGGGGCAGCAGCCGCACGGCCGTGCGCGGCCGCGTCGGCGGCGATCTCTTCGAACGGGCTGATTTTGAAGGACATATGACGGTCGATGGCGAGTTCAATCTCGCCGGGCATGTCGAGGCGCTCGATCTCTCGCCGCGACTGCGAGGGTTCCTGCCGGCTGGTGGCGGGCTCGCCGACCTGGCCGACTCGGTCCGCGGTCGCCTCGATCTCGACTGGACGGCAGCCGGGGCGCTTGCTTCGCTCGAGGAGGTCAGCTTTGGTGTCTCCGGCCGGCTCGCAGGTGGGCACTTCGAGCACGCGTCGTTGCCGATGGCCGTCAGTGATGTCGCCGCGTCGTTCACCGCTGATCGATCGGGAGTGGCCTGCGAGCGATTCGAAGGACACTCGGGATCGACCCTTGTCCGGGGCTCAGGGCGGCTCGCCGGATGGGATGCGTCGGCCGATTTCGATGTGGCTGTTGAAGTCGAACGGCTGCTCGTCGGCCGGCATTGGGAGCCGTACCTTCCCGCGGCCCTCGCCTCGCAGTGGAGCAAGCTGCTGCCAGCCGGCGATGTCGATCTCCAGGCGCGCCTGAGCCGACGCGCCGGGCAGACAAGCCGCGACCTCTCGATTCGATGTCGCAACCTTTCGCTCACCTACTACCGCTTTCCCTACCGACTCGACCGCACGGTTGGCACGATGACCTACCGCGATGGGGCCGTGACCATCCACCTCACGGGCCTTGCGGGGGGGCATCCGGTGCATGTCGAGGGGGCTGTCGATATGTCGAAACAAGGCCATCCGGGGGTAATCGAGCTCCGGGGCGAGGGGATGCGGATTGATGATGCGCTCCTGGCAGCGCTGCCTGCGAAAGGGGCCGAGGTGGTCCGCCGGCTTCGGGCCACGGGCACCTTCGACTTTGCTTTCCGGCACGAACGGAGGCAGGACCATCCCCGCGGATTCCTCAACACGCTGGGGCTGCGGCTCTCGCGGTGTACCTTCGCCTACGCCGGCTTTCCCTATCCGGTCTCGAATGTCAGCGGAGGCATTCATATGGAAGGGAATCGATGGGTCATCCGTGATGTCACGGGTACCAACGACACCGGCGTCATCCGGTGCAAGGGGGTGCTCGAGGCGGACGAGAACGGACGTGATGTTCTCACGCTCGACGTCACGGGGAACGACATCGTGCTCGAGCCGGAATTGCGCGACGCCCTGCCTCCCGGCATGCGGCAGATTTGGGATGACGTAGATCCTCGCGGCAGCGCCGAATTCACCGCGAGCATCCGGCATGAAGTTGCCGCGCGACGAACCGAAGTGGAGCTGTACGCGACCCCGCAGGGCGACACCGTGTCGATCGAGCCGGCTTGGTTTCCCTACCGACTCGAGCAGCTTCAGGGCCGGCTGGCATGGAAAGACGGAATTCTTCGTTTCGACGGAGTGCGTGGCGTGCATGCACGGACCACGGTCTCGACCGAGGGCACGTGCCGGTTTGGCGCCGACGGTGGATGGCATGTCTCGTTCTCCCGGCTCGCCGCCGATCGCTTCCGTGCCGAACATGAGGTCCTTCGAGCCCTCCCGACCGGACTTCAGCAGGCGGTTTCCGACATCGGCCTCAAGGGCCTCCTCTCGGTGGACGGCGCCCTCGATATCTACTCGACGGCTCCTCGGGAGGTGACGCTTCCGGGTGGACGCACCGAGCTCGTGCCGGGCCCGGCAGCAGCATCGTGGGACATGCAGCTCGACGTGGAGCAGGCCTCGCTGAACGCCGGTGTGCCGTTCGAGCATGTCTGCGGGAGCATTCGGCTGCGGGGCTCGAGCGATGGTCAGGCCTGGCGGTCGTTTGGTGATCTCATGGTGGATTCGGCGCTCTACCGAGGGCTTCAACTGACCGCGATCCGAGGCCCCGTGGTCTTTGACGCAGCCGGTGCCCGTTTTGGATCACCGGCCGCGGCTGTTTCTGAACCAGGCACGCCGCGACGGCTCACGGCCCGCCTGGCCGGTGGCACGCTCCAACTCGATGCCCAGGTCGCCGCCGGGCCGGTTGGGGAGTTCACGGTAGGGCTCGCGCTTTCCGACGTCGATCTTGCCCAGTTCGCGGCCGACCTCGCCGGGCGAGCCACGACGTCTCGCGGGCGCGTCCAGGCTGCGATCGAGATGAGCGGCACACGATCGGGCACGCATTCGCTCTTGGGACGCGGCCATGTACGACTGCGAGATGCCAATCTCTACGAACTGCCGGTCATCGTTTCCATGCTCAAGATCTTGCGTGTGCGAGCCCCTGATCGAACGGCCTTCGGCAGCAGCCAAATCGATTTCCACATCGAAGGCCCTCGGGCTTACCTCGACACGATCGAGCTCTCGGGGGATGCCATCAGCCTCGTGGGGGCCGGTGAGATCGACCTCGACTCCAATATCAGCCTGACGTTCCGGCCCCTCATGGGAGAATCGGAGAATCAGCTCCCAGCCATGAAGCGATTCCTCGGGGGGGCCGGTGGGCAGTTCATGCTCGTTCATGTTGGCGGGACACTGTCCGAGCCAATCACCACCACCGAAGCCTTTCCGACCCTGGCCGCGGCAGCGCAGCGGCTCCAGGCCCAACGGCGAGATCCACCCGCCGGCCGCTCCGCCGGGCGGCTCGAACCGTTGCGGTGAGGCACGTTCGTTTGAACATTGGCTGCGGAACGGCTTTGGTAGAGTGGACGGTCTTGGTCGATAATCGCACCGCATGACCCCAAAGACCGACGGATCGACGATGAATTTCGTGAAGATGCATGGTGCCGGCAACGACTACGTGTATGTCGATTGCTTTGCCGAGCCGACACCCGCTCACCCTGCTGTGATGGCTCCGCGGATCGCCGACCGCCATCGGGGCGTTGGCGGTGATGGGCTCATTCTCGTCGAGCCGTCGAGCCGAGCCGACGCGCGGATGCGAATGTTCAATTCGGATGGCAGTGAATCTGAGATGTGCGGCAATGGGGTGCGGTGCGTGGCCCACCTTGTCGTCGCGCGTGGTCGCGCGGCCGCCGGAACGGTGACGATCGAGACGGGACGGGGTGTCCTCGAGCTGGTCGTGCGGCCCACCGGTCCACGGTCATCGCAGGTGCGGGTCGATATGGGTGAGCCGCTCCTCGACGCATCCGATATTCCTGTCACGGGTGCTGGCACCGGTCGAATGATCGACATCGAATGCCCGGCGCTCGGCGACAAGGAAGCCTGGTGGGATGACGCCGGCCTTGATCCACGCATGACCTGCGTGTCGATGGGCAATCCCCATGCGATCCTCTACTGCCGTGACGTGGCGGCGGTGCCGCTCGAGCAGATCGGCCCACGCATCGAACGTCACTCCATGTTTCCACGCCGGGTCAACGTTCATGTCGTCGAGGTTTGTTCGCCCGGGCATGTCATCATGCGAACCTGGGAGCGGGGCAGCGGCATCACGCAGGCTTGCGGGACAGGCGCATCGGCCGTTTGTGTGGCGGGCCTGCTGACGGGCCGCACGGGGTATCGGCTTGCTGCTGATCTTCCCGGGGGGCGGCTCGAGCTCGAGTGGGAGGGGGTCGGCCCGGTGTTCATGACGGGGCCGGCAGAGGAGGTCTTCGCCGGAACATGGTTCGGCGAAGGGCAGGAGGTGGCCCACGCCGCTCAGGCGGTGGGTAATCCAGGGAATGGTGATCCAGGGAAGGACAGCCAGACGTGAAGCTCACAACCCCGTTTGCGATCGGCGCCTGGTCCCTTGTTTCGACCGCTGCGATTCGGCAGTGGATGGGAACGCTCGACTACCAGGCCGACTTCGGCGATCCGGAGGTCGATCCAGTCCATCCACGTTACCGAGGCGCGAAGATTTACGTCTTCTGGCATGAAAACATCCTCATGCCGCTGTGCCTTCGTGGTCACTCGAATATCGCGATGCTGCTCTCCAGGCACACCGACGCCAACATTCTCGACCGCGTCGCGAGGATGATGGGTTTTGGAGTCGTGCGAGGAAGCACGTTCCGCGGTGGCTCGGTGGCGCTGCGGGAGCTTGCTGAGAAGGCTGCGGTGAGCAACCTCACGATCACCCCCGATGGGCCCCGCGGGCCGCGTCGTCGGCTGGCGCCCGGCTGCGTCTTTCTGGCGAGCACGCTCGGCATTCCGATCGTGGCGATGGGCATGGGCTACGACCGCCCGTGGCGGGCTGGAACCTGGGATCGGTTTGCGATTCCACGGCCGTTTTCGCGTGCCCGGGCCGTGGTCAGTCGAGCGATTGATGTTCCACCCGAGCTCAATCGCGACGGCATCGAGCGGCACCGGCAGGGCATCGAACGGCTGCTCACGCATCTCTCCGACACGGCCGAGGCCTGGGCCACCGCGGGCACCCGCCGGCCGGGCCAGCGACCGGTGCGGAAAGAGCCGTCGCGAGTGGCTTTCACCGCAGCGGCCATGCCAGGGTCGCCTGGTGTTGCGTTCGATGAGGAACTCGTGCGGTATGGACTCGGCACCGATCTCGCATGCGAAGCCGACGCCGCGTGAGGTCAGCGAGAAGCCGCTTCAAGTCGACGCTCGAGGGTTTCCAGACGCGCCTTCAGGTCACGGACCTCAGATTCAAGCGATTGGACTCGTGAGCCATCAGGCCCACTTTCAGGACGCCTCGCCGTCTCGGGTGTTGCACCTGGCTCGAGGCGTGGCGGGTGCGTCGCCGTCGGGAATTCAGGCCCGACAAGTGCCTCCTCGAGCGGCCGCTCAAGGGATTGAAGCGTGACGTCGGCCTTGTGAGACGTGCCTCCCGGGAGGATGTATTGAAGCGCCACAGGGCGACCGATCGGGCCTGAGGTGACCAGGCGTGTGAGCTCGTCGGGTGAACGCACCGGGCGGTTGTCGAGCGCCACGATCACGCTCCCCGGGGGCACGCCCGCCTTGGCAGCGGGAAGGTCTTGAACGACGCCGATGACATACGCACCAGCCGCGTCAGGAAGCTGAAACCGCGACTGGAGGCCAGGATCAATCGCGATCGTGCGAACACCCAGCGCCGTGCGGCCTACCGCCCCGGTGGATGCCCGCGCGGGCGTCGGAAGCTTGGCAGGCGCAGCCGGTGAAGCCTCGCGGAAGGAGGGCGGCTGGGGTGTATTGACGACGGCACGCGGCGCAGCAAACCGGGACGCAGGAGGAGCCGCAGTGGTGGGGGACGCTTCCGGTGGCATGAACGGCGGGGGCGCTGCGGCAAATGCCGGCGGGTCGGTTGGAGTCGTGGGAGTTGGAGCGGATTCTGACGATCCCTGCCAGGTACGAGCCGTGAGTGCGACGGGCCGGTCCACGGCCATGAGAGTGACATCGGTGACCTGCCCACCGCGAGCGATCGACAGGCCGACCCGCTGACCTGGTGCAATGGCCGTCATGGCCTGTGAAACATCGTCGGCGCTTCGGAGCGGAATTCCATCGATCGCGCGCACCTCGTCGCCGATGGCGATGCCGGCTCCCGCTGCCGGGCCACCCACGGCCACTTCATCCACGGTCCAACGTCCCGGCTCCGTTGATTCCGCAACCGCAAGGCCGAGCCAGCCTGTTCCGCGTGCCGGAGCATGATCCTCGACGAGTTCCTTCGATGGGTCTGCCAGCAGGCTTCGCGGCTCACCAGTCTCCACCACGGGGAGTGGTGGAACCTCAGCACCAGTCTCCGCACGCGCCGCGGCGGAAGGCAGCGGAATCGGCTCCCCAATCGAGATATCACCGGGTTGAAACTCGGAGGGTGTGCCGTCGCGTGGAATGGCGTCATCGCCCCACACCGTCGGGAGGATGGCAAACCCCCATAGAAGTGCGGAGAAAACGGCCCATGGGAGGCTCGTGGCTGGCGTCATTCGAAGTTTCATGCGTGCCGGAGACTCCTCCAGGGGGCTTTCACAGGCCGCTGAGTATAGCCGGTCACCATGAGGCTGCCGGCGATGGCTTGCGGTGAGGCCTCGATCACGAGGTTCCGGCCGAGTGCTTGCATTGGTTTGACAGCACTGACAGCACTCCTATACTCGCGCCGGTGTTGGTCACGCGACCGCGTCGAGACGTCGGAAGCGTTGGTTTTGCGAACGATTTTGATTCGCCGCTGCCTCGTTCCATTCGAGGCTTGCGCGGCGCCACGGATGGAGGTGGCTCGCTGTCCTCGAGCGAGTCGCCTTGAGCGTACAAGGAAGTTTCCATGAGCAGAGCCGCTGCGGCTGCGTGTGTGCGGACGTCGATTGACGATGTCCGAAACGCGGTTCGCGAGCGGCTCGGCGACGAACGATTTGCGGTCTGGTTTGGCGACGCTTCGTGGGCTCCGGCCGCGGACGGCAACACTGGTATCGTGATTCGAGCAGGCGCGGGTGTGACCCACGAATGGCTCAAGCGGACATTCAAGGCTGAGGTCGAGGTCGCTGTCCGCGGTGTGTGTGGAAGCGGGGCTCGGGTTGCGTGGGAAGAGGCGACCGACACACCACAGACATCGGTGTCGCAACCGCTGAAAGAGTCACGCAAACGGGCGCCGCACGGCCGTGCGAAACGCGGGGTGTTGTCGGCGTCTGAACTGGCTGTCGTGGCCCCTGGCGAGTCGTCTGCAACGTCCTCGCCGGGAACCGCTCCCTCGCGTCTCTCCACCCCTCGTGCCCCCGCTGCCTTTATCGTGGGGCCGTGCAACCGCATGGCCTACGCGGCCGTCGAGATTGCCGCGACAAGGCCGGGTGAGATGTCGCCACTTGTGATCCATGGCCCCAGCGGTGTCGGCAAGACGCATCTGTTGCAGGCGGCCTGCCACCGAGCCCGTCAGCTCCATCCCGGCATGCACGCCGTGCTTGTCTCGGCGGAGCAGTTCACGACGTCGTTTATCCAGGCGCTCCGAGGGGGTGGTTTGCCAGGGTTTCATCGTAGTATTCGATCAGCCGACATGTTGGCGATCGATGATATTCAATTCTTTGCTGGCAAGAAGGCGACCATTCAGGAGCTCCAGCAGACGATGGATGCCCTCCAACGGCAGGGGAAGCAGCTTCTCGTCGGCTGCGATCGTGATCTCGATGCCCTCGGAGATCTTGGGAGCGATCTTCTCAGTCGGCTTCGCGGTGGCATGACCGCTCGCCTGCTGCCGGCCGACTATGACGTGCGTCGAGGCATCGTGGCGGGGCTTGCCCAAACCCGTGGGCTCGGGATGCCCGACGAGGTCATTCACCACGTGGCGGTGAGCATGACCCGTCATGCCCGCGAGCTCGCCGGCGCGGTCAATCGCCTCGAGGCCACGAGCCACATGCTCGGCATGCCGATCACACTCGAGCTCGCCGAGGAGGCGCTCTCGGATATGGTTCGGTCCAGTAGCCGGAGCCTCCGGATTGCGGATATCGACCGGGCGGTGTGTGGGACGTTCGGTCTCGAAGCGGGAAGTCTCCAATCGAGCCGACGATCCCGGGCGGTGAGCCACCCGCGGATGCTCGCCATGTACCTCGCTCGTACGCACACCCGTGCGGCCCTTGTCGAGATCGGCAGCCACTTCGGCGGTCGTAGCCACTCGACCGTGGTCGCCGCGCAGAAGACGGTCACGTCGTGGCTTGCTGCGAAGGCCCCGATCGTGCTTGCGGGTGCCGCGTGGGACGTGGCCGAAGCGATTCGCCGCGTCGAAGACACCCTGCGGGCGGTGTAGCCGCTGGCTCCAGCTTTCTGGCTCCAGCTTTCTGGCTCCAGGTTGCTACCGTCCCGCTTTCGGCGCTGGCTCTTCGGTGAGGCTGGCCTTGTAGCGAACGCTCGATTGCGGGCCGCCGAAGCCGACCACGCGGCGGTCGATGGCCGTGTGGCGGCTCACGATCTGTCCGCTCTCGATGTCGAAGCGAATGGTGCCATCCCAGATGCGTTCGAGAAGCCGGGCCTCGAGCCGCGGATCATCGAGCGGTGTGAGAACGGTCGTATCGACGGCGATCGTGGCAATGCCGTCGCGAATGCTCTCGAGGCGATACCGGAGCCTCGTGCGAACCGCCTTGCGAGGCCCCGCAGGAACCTCCACGACAAGCTCATCGGGGATCGTCCAGACATGCCCGGGATCGACCGGCTCTTCGGGGAGGGGCACGATCACGAGGTCGCCGGTCGCTCCAGCGGGGCAGGGCCGGAGCTCACGTCGCTCGAGCACCCGCCCGTCGGGGGCCACGCGGAGCCTCACGAGCGGAACACCGAGGCTTGCCCGCACGGCCTCATACCCTGGCGGCGGCTCGGCATCGCCGGCGCTCGTCCATCGGATTTCGCCCTGCTGCTCACTGGAGCGACGGGTCATCGTGACATCATCGACCGATTGTTCAAGGGTGGCGATGCCATCCTTGTCGACATCCACCACATGCCAGGTTCGCGTCGAGTCGGTCATGGTCTCGACCGATTCGGTGACGCCATTCATCGTGGTCTCGGAGAGGGCCCGGTGCTCGACGTGCGACGAGATGGCATCACCCGTGTGGAAGGAATATCGCAGGAGCACACCCTTGCTCTGTTCGGCAGGGGCCGCGACTGCTATTGCGGTCATCGCAACGGCAAACGCCAGGCAGCAGACGATGTTTTGAATCGAGCAGACGACGCGATTCATGAACCGTCTCCTGGCGTTGCCCGCTCGGCGGCCCGGAGTCCGCCACCCCAGGCCAGCTTGTCACGCAGGGTGTGGTAGTAGCCCTCGCCAATCTCAACAAGGGTGAAACGTGGCTTTGCCCTTCGGAGCCGTATCGCGTCTCCTGCACAAAGCGGCATGATGACCTGACCATCCACCATGCAGGCCGACCCAGCGTTGGGTCTGGGCACGCGAATTTCGTACTCCCGGGTGGCTGAGTCAATCACGGTGCGATTGGTGAGAGTATGGGGATTGAGGGGCGTAAAGACGAAGGCGTCCATGTCTTTGCGGACGATGGGGCCACCCGCCGAGAGGTTGTAGGCCGTCGAGCCGACTGGTGTCGAGACGATCAGGCCGTCGGCACGATAGGTGGTTGCCGATTCCCCATCCACGATGAGATCGATTTCGATCATCGCAAAGGGTGGACCAGCCAGGATCGTGGTCTCATTGAGCCCGAGCTCGCGGCGAAACGCGTTTCCATCGCGGATCACCTCGCACTCGAACATCATGTGGTCCACGAGTCGAAATCGGCCCGCCAGAAAATCGTCGATGGCTCGTGCGGCGTCGTGCCGTGGCGTGGCAGCAAGAAAACCGAGTCGGCCCAGGTTGATGCCGAGGGCTGGTACTTGCGAGTAGGCCATCCACCGGGCCGCCCGGAGAATCGAACCGTCACCGCCAAGCACGACCACCAGATCGGTGCCCGCAGGCAGCGAGTGCGAAGGACCGGAGCCGGATTCCACGAGCCGCGAGGCCCGATGCCCTCGGGCCTCGAAGGTCGTCGCGATTCGCACGGCATCATCGGCCCCCGCCGCCGAGCCGACGATCACGACTTCGAGCGGCGACGGCG
>JBGTGN010000110.1:0-38379 GCA_041746715.1 Pirellulales bacterium
TGCCGCGGCGGCCTCCGGCGAGGGGCCTGAATGGTTTGCGGCGGTCTCCACGGGCACACGGCTACGCGACGCCGTGGCGACATCGGGCCGCGTGGAGCCGGCCGAGGCGACCAGGCGTCTTTCGGGTGTGATCGCTGGCCCGGATGGCCGCGTCACCTGTGGCCTCGTCACGCTCCTGCCACTCGCCGACAACGGTCGCCGCGCGGCCGTTGACTGGGTGCGAGAACAAACCGCCGTCGCCGCCGGTATTTCGCCGGATCAGGTGCGGCTCACTGGAGACGCTGTCATCGGTGTGGCTATCGACACAGAGAACCAGCGGACCGCAGGCACATGGTCAAACCTGGCGATCGTGGTCGCCCTGGTCATCGCGTCGGTCTCGATCGGCAGCCTGCGATTGGGTGGCATGGTGCTGTTGGTGGGAGGCTTCGCATCGATCGCCAGCGAAGCGGCTATCTATGTGTCGGGGGCGCCGATGAACATGCTTCTCGCGCTCGTGCCCGTCGTTACGTTCGTGCTCGGCGTATCGGCGGCGGTTCATCTGGCTGCCTATTGGCGCGATGCCATGGTCGAACACGGCCCAGCGATGGCGCCTGGAATCGCGGTGGGCGTTGGCTGGCAGCCGAGTGCCGTTGCCGCGTTCACGACGGTGCTTGGCGTGGGGTCGCTCTGCGTGAGTCCCGTGCGGCCGGTGTGGCAGTTCGGAATCTTCGCCGCAGTCGGTACCGTGATCGCCTTTGCGAGTGTGTTTCTGTTTCTGCCGGCGCTGCTTCAGGTGTTTCCGGGGAAGCCCGAGGCTGCCGTGAAGGGAGAGTGGGCGTGGTTCGTGCGAGGCACCAGCGGGTTGCTGCGGTGGTATCGCCTCACAACGGTCGCGTGCCTTACCGTCTTTGCCGTGACTGGGGCTGGGCTATGGCATCTCCGCACCGAAGTTCGCCCAGCCCGCTTTCTCCCGCAGAAGAGCCGCTGGATCCAAGACCTCGAATGGTTCGCCAAAGCGATCGGTCCGTTTCAAACCATCGATGTGGTGCTTGCCTTCGACGACGGTCAAAGCAGCCTGAGCGATCGCGCGGCCCTCGTGCAGGAAGTGCAGCGAAGGCTCAGCCAAGGCAACGACATCCATGGCAATCTCTCTGCGGCGACGTTTCTGCCCGACGATCTGCTCGGATTTGGCGACCGGGGGGCAGCGCGGTCTGTCATGCGGCGGGGCATGGTCGATGGCCGGCTGCGACGGGTGCTGCCAGACCTCGTGGATGCCGGCATGGTGGGTATCGACGGCGAGCGGCAGCTCTGGCGAATTTCACTGCAATCCCACGAGCTGACCCCGGAGAAGCAGACGCGACTTCGCGACCAGATCAGCCGTACGGTCGCCGCCGCGGCGAAGGAGCTCGAGGTGTCGCCGCCGGCCGAGACGATCTGTACCGGTGGTGTGCCGCTGGTGCTCGCGGCGCAGAAGGAGCTGCTCGATGCCCTCTTTGAGAGTTTTCTGTTGGCGTTCGTGACGATTGCGGCTGTGCTCTCGATCTTTCTCCGGAGCCCTGTGGCTGGCATCGTGGCGATGGTGCCCAACATCTTCCCGGTGGTGGTTGTTTTCGGAATCCTCGGTTGGATGGGTCGAAAGCTCGACGTCGGCGGGATGATGACGGCGAGCGTCGCTCTCGGAATCGCGGTCGATGACACGGTGCATCTCCTGACATGGTTCCATCGATACCGTCGAATTCCGGGAACCCAGGTCGAGCGTGTAGCCGGAGCGCTCGGACGAGCCGCGGTGCCGATCGCCCGAACCTCGCTCATTCTCGCGCCGTCATTCGGCATCTTCGCCTTCTGCGGCTTTCAGCCGATCGCGCAGTTTGGCACGCTCTTGTGCCTGCTTTTGGTCGTGGCCCTCGTGGGTGACCTCGTCATGCTCCCGGCGCTCCTGGCAGGCCGGTTGGGCGCTTGGTTTCACGGTGCCGAGAAGTTCACGGCTGCGACGCCGAGTGAAGCACCATGACGCCGACGGCCACGAACGCGATGCCCGCGAGCTTCACCCAGTCGAACGACTCTTTGAAGAGAAACACCGAGGCGACGGTGATGAGAGCCATGCCGGCACCGGACCACACGACATAGGTCGTCGAGGCATCAAGCGACTTCATGGCGATCGCCATGAGAACGAGCGTCGAGCCGTAAAATACAGCCACCCCGATGCCGGGGAGGATGCGATCGGCTGGCGTTGTGGCGATGCTGGCGAACTTCAGGCAGATGGTGCCGGCCACTTCAACGACGATCGCGGCGGCGAGAACAACCCATGGATTCATGGCTTCACAGTACCCGCGGGCCGAAGGACCACCAAGAAGGGCACGCTCGGGCCGCCGAGAAGCGCGGGAGAAACGTCTTCCCATACGGTGGGAATCCCCTCACGTGCTCGGTTCAGGAAAAATTGATCGTCCATGGCCGGAATCCGTGAAGTCTGATCCCCGCCGCTTTATACTCGAGTTGAGTGCCCGCTCCCCCTTTCTGATCAAGAGGCAAAGATCCCATGCGATTCAAGGCTGCTCTCTGTGTGTGTGCGGTGTTGCTTTCGGCAGTACCCGGTCAGGTCCTTGCGAAGCCGGCGAAAATGCCCGCATCGGTAACGCTTACGAAGCGTGGTGAAGAGCTCGCCGCCTCATACGCCGCGATGCTTGATGCCGCGAAGACGCAGATTCTTGCCGCTGTTCCGAATGTTGACGACGCCAAGAAAAAGGCCTACCTCGATGCGAAGCAGGCAGAGGAGGCCGCGGAGGCGCGAGTGACCCTTGCCAAGACCGCGTTTGGGAAGATCGGCGCAGCCGAAGGCCTGGTGGCCCATGCCAAGGGCAAGTGGATCGGTGGCGCCGACAAGGGCATCGCCTCTGCTCAGGCGATCCTAGAGAAGGCGAGTACGCCTGCCGAGCGTGAAGCGGCTCAAAAGGAGCTTGCCAAGTGGCAAAAGAATCGTGAGGACGGCGTGCAGGCCCTTGCGGAGCGTCAGGCGGCACTCGACAAAGCGAAGGCCGATCAGCCAAGAGCGCAGAAGGAGCTTACGGATGCGGAGGCCGCGTTCGCCGCAGCCAAGGCCACGATGCTCGAGGCGCTGGCCTCACTGGGTATCGAGAAGTTCCTCGCGAGTGACAAGCTCGACGGCCTTCTCGCGAAGTTCGTCGTGCTTCATGAGGCGACGCCGCGAGGCCTCGCCGCGTTCGCCGAAAAGAGCGCCGAGCATACCTCGCTCGTCGCCGCGCTCCTTGCTAACGATTCGCTCATGACCGAGATGGTGGTGCATGACGGTGCGGCCGGTGGCGCGTATGGCCAGGCCATGAAGATCTACACCGACATTCTGAAGGCGAGCCCCGCGGCCAAGGAAGGCGTGCTGCACGAGTTGGCACTCGCCGTCGCGCTCGAGCATGCGGAACCTATCAAGCAGACAAGTCCGCTCGCCGTGACCGATGCCCCGGTGACGGTGAACCCGGTTACGCGGTTCAAGGAGCTCGAGAAGGCGTACCTCGATGGTGAGCTCGATCCTGCCTTTCAGGGATTCAATGCGTGGGATCTCCGCTTCGTCGTCGACGGCGACGAACCGGACGGGGGCCTCGCCTGGGGCCGCGAGATGCTTCGCAACTACCGGCCGGATCATGTGACCACGCCTGACGAGCGTTGGCGGTATGTCGAGGCTGTGCGAACTGACGTGCGGTACGGGTCGGAGGACAACAAGTTCGACCGTCCCGATCTGTTCTCCTATCAGAACATGATCATGAACGGCGGTGTCTGTGGGCGGCGGGCATTCTTCGGGCGATTCATTCTGCGAAGCTTCGGCATTCCTACGACGGCACGTCCCCAGAAGGGGCATGCTGCGCTCGTGCATTGGACACCCGAAGGCTGGGTGGTCAATCTCGGCGCCGGATGGGGCATCGGTACCACGAAGACGCGGTACAAGAGTGATCTCGACTTCCTGGCCACCACGCAGGCCAGGAATGTCATGACTGCCTTCATGCAGGTGAAGCGGGCTCAGTGGATTGGCGCCGCCATGGGTGAGACGCCGGTCTATGGCATCCACGGCAAGGAGGCTCCGGGCCTTTGGTATGGCATCGCGCTTGATCGGCAGCAGCAGATCATCCGCGATACCAAGGCCAAAGTGCTTGCCGCCGTGGGTGAGGATCTTGGCGAGGCAAACGAGTCGAAGGTAAAGGAGGTCGTGAAGGCGGCCACCATCACCGAGGCCGACCGAAAGATCACCGTGACCGACGACGGCACCATCACGATCCCGGCGGTGGCGACGAGCCAGCCGACCAACAGCACGGCCAAGATCCGGTTCATGCCGAGCTATCTCGGTGGCATGCAGATGCACTACAGCCGCAGCGGGAATCCCGAAATCTTTGAGTACACGTTCGCCGCTCCGGCAGCGGGTCGCTACTCATGTACGGCCCGCGTCGTCACCACGAGCCCAAATCAGCACCTCCAAGTGGTTGCGAATGGCTCCGGTGCACCGGTCGACATCGAGGTGCCCTTCACCGTGGGAGCGTGGGGCACAACTCCTGCGGTCACGGTGAATCTCGTCAAGGGTCGGAATGTCCTTCGATTTTCCCACTCGTCGACCGGCCAGCCCAAAGGCGTCACGATCAAGGATCTGACACTCACACCGGCGAAGTAACCATGTCGGAGACCGGTTTGTTTTTTTAGTGGGCATTCGCCCGTCCTGTTTCATGTCCTTCCTTTCTTTACTCCTCCAGAGGCCTCTCCCATGCGTTGTCGATTCCTTCTGCGTTTCCTGTGTATTGGTCTGGCCGTCGCTGCAATGGCGGGCCTTCAGTCTCGTGCGGCAGATGCCCTGCCTGATCCTGACGGCAAGCCTGCCGACATGACGAAGCCAGTCCAGGTCTTCATCATCATGGGCCAGTCCAACACGCTGGAGATGGGAAAGGTGAAGGGGGGCGAAGACTCGCTCGAGCACGCCGTCAAGGAGGAAAGCCTGTACCCCTTCATGGTCGATGATGCGGGCAACTGGACCATCCGAAAGGACGTCCGCAACGTCCACACGCAGGGCAGTGGCGGGCCGAGCGGTAAGGGCGGGATCAAGCGCAACGACTGGCTGACGGTCAGTGGTGGAAAGATCGGTATCGAGCAGGGAATTGGCCACCACCTGGGCAACGCCATCGATGCGCCGGTGCTCATCCTCAAGAGCTCGATCGGCAATCGCAGCCTCGGCTGGGATCTGCTGCCGCCCGGCAGTGCGTCCTACGAGTTCACTGACTCCAAGGACGGCAAGACCTACGTCTACGCCGGCTACGGCCAGAGCCCGGACCGCTGGGAGAAGGGCACCGAGCCTGCGCCTATCGGGTGGACCGCCGGCATCCAGTACGAGGGCGACATCGCCCGTGCTCACGAAGTGCTCAAGAACCTTGAAACCTACTACCCCGGCGGCACGAAGTTCGAGGTCGCCGGCTTTCTCTGGTGGCAGGGCGACAAAGACCGCTACAACGAAGGCCACGCCCGCAGGTACGAGCAGAATCTCGTGAACCTCATCAAGGCGCTCCGCAAGGAGTTCAACGCCCCAAACGCTCCGTTTGTGCTCGCAACGCTGGGCCAGACAGAAAAGGGGGCCAGCGGCACTGAAGGTGCGATCCTCGAGGGAATGCTCGCTGTTGATGGCGAGAGTGGTAAGTATCCGGAGTTCAAGGGCAATGTCGCCACGGTCTACACCCATCCGCTCTCCAAGGGCAGTTCATCCAACGCCCACTACGGTAACAACGCCCAGACCTACATGAATGTGGGCGAGGCAATGGGTTACGCGATGGTGAAACTCCTCGAGGGTGCGAAGTAAATGAAGGCCCACGCCATCGCCTTGGGGCGAGTGATCGTTTGGTCGTTTGCAGCGGTTGCGGTGACGGCCATGCTCGCCCATGCGGCGATCGCGCTCGAGCTCGGAGCTCCGTTTGTCGATGGGGCGGTGCTGCAACGTGAAATGACCGTACCCGTCTGGGGCTGGACGGCCCCAGACGGCACGGTCACGGTGCAGTTTGCCGGGCAGACAAAGACGGCCACCGCCGGTGCCGACGGGAAGTGGATGGTCTCGCTCGACCCGCTGACAGCGAGCTTTGATGCGGCGGAACTGCGAGTCACCGACGACAAGGGCGGAACAGTAACAGTGAAGGACATCCTCGTGGGCGAGGTCTGGCTTGCCTCGGGCCAGTCCAACATGCAGTGGCCCGTGGGGAAGTGCGACGTTGGCCGCGTACTCCTGAAACAGATTGCCGAGCGGGTCGCCGCCGGTGAGGAGAAGCAGCCGGTCATTCGCGAAGGCAAGGTGACCGATCGCTTTGCGGTGCTCCATCCGATCGAGCACGCCGGTTTCGCGTGGGGAACCGACCCCAACGAAATAAGCGGCATCGCGTACGCGTTTGCCTATTCGCTTTTCCAAGAGCTGAAGGTTCCAATCGGCATCCTCAATTGTTCCTTCAGCCAGACCGCGATTCAGGCCTGGACGCCGCGGGTTGGTTTTCGCGACGGCACGAGCGAATACACGAAGGCCCTCAACAAGAGAATCCTCGAAACCGATCCGGCCACGCCCGAGCATGCGGCAGCCTGGGGGGCGTTTTATCGGGGCATTGACGAGGCCCTCGCCCGCAAGGAAGCGATTTCAACGAAGCCGCCCGGCAACATGAATGGCAATCGCGATGCGACGTGGCTCTTCAACGCGAGGATGAATCCTGTGGCACCCTATGCCATCCGTGGCTGCATCTGGAACCAGGGCTATGCCAACATGAATGAGGGCATCGTCTACGAGGACAACCTCCATGCCATGATCCGCGGCTGGCGGCTCGTGTGGAACAGGCCCGACCTGCCGGTCTACTTCCATCAATTCTATTGCCCCGGAAACACGGGCGACCCTGACCATGTCGAGAAGCCAAGCATTGATTCGACCGCTGAGATGCGGCTCGGAACTTGGCTGGCACGTGATATTCCGAATACGGGTATGGCCAGCCAGATCGACCTTGGCGGAGCGATTCACTACTTCAACAAGGCGCTGCCTGGGATGCGGCTCGCGCTGCATGCCCTGAAGAACCAGTACGGCAAGAAGGTCGTCGCGGACGGTCCGATGTATCGGGGGTACACCGTTGACGGGGACAAGGTCATCGTGGAGTTTGACCACGCCGACGACGGCCTCGTGGTTGCAGAGACCAAGACCAACTCCCTGGCGGGGCTTGCGATCCCGACGGTCGCTCCCGAAGGAGCCGCTGCACTCGATCTCTTCTTTGTTGCCGACGAACATCGCGTCTGGTATCCGGCGACAGTGACGATCGATGGCTCGCGGGTGATCCTGTCGTCACCGAAGGTCGCCTCGCCGCGTGGCGTTTCGTATGCAAGCGCCGGCGTCGGGTTTCAGCCGAATCTCTACAACAAAGCGATGCTGCCAGCGACGCCATTCATCGTGTATGACCAGAGAATCGTGACGCAGAAGACCTGGCCTGACGATGCGCTCAAGGTGGATGGCGAGGTGATCGATCCGGCCACGACGGGCTTGCTCTACGAGCACCGTAAGATTCCGATCTTGAGCACGCAGTTTCGCGACGATGCAGTGCTTCAGGCTGGCCAGCCGGTGATCATTTGGGGAGCCACTCGCGATGCATGGGGTGCGCCGCCACCAGCGGGCGAGCTTCTCATCCATTTCAGTTTTGATGGGGCCGAGCAGACGATTCCCGTCACGGTGGACATGAAGGAATGGCACGTGAAACTCCCGGCCATGGAAGCGTCCGCGACCCCCAAGAGGCTCGCGGTGTCGCTCACGGCCGATGGCGAAATTGTTCGTGAACAGGTGTGCGAGAACATCGTCGTGGGCGACGTGTGGTATGTCGGCGCGTCGATGACCGACATCACAATCGATGCGGGAGAGCCGAACCCGCTGGTCCGCATGCTCACCCGGAAGGCAAAGCGAGATAGCAATTCTCGGCCGTCGCGGTTTAGCGTGTCGGTCTCGACGGCGGCTGACAATCGTTTTGGGTCAGTGTGGGAGCCTGCCACGGGGTTTGCCGGGGCGCTCGGGAAGCGGATCACGGCGAAGACGGGCAAGCCTGTGGGGATCGTCTTCATGCAGGTGGGCAGCGGGAAGGACGCTGTTGATCCGCCACTTGCCGGCTGGATCAAGGGCCCCGACCTCGCCGCGGCGCCAAGCCTCGCGGCTGACTATGCCCAGCTCATGAGCCTCGAACCAGGTACACCCTACTACGACTCAGAAGCGAAGCGATACGTCGCCGCGTGGAAGGCCTATTGGGGCGACTATGTCCCTGAAATCATCCGCACGAAGACCGTGCCCGATGGTGTGCCGTGGGGCAGCTATCCGACATTTGGCAGCGACGTGACGACGAAGGCGGGCGAGAACTACAACGTGATGGTCGAGTCGCTCACCCCGGGCAGCTTTAAGGGGCTCATCTTCTTGGCCGGCCCCGGCACGGTGGCGGCCGATAAAGGAACGTTCTTTGGCGAGCAGATGGCGGCGCTCGCCGCCTGTTGGAAGAAGCGATTTGCCTGCGAAGATCCGGTCTTTTTCTATACGATGCCCACCCGCACCCTTGCCCCGAAGCTCACGCCGCCACAGGAAATCCAGGGCAGAAGCCAGGCCATTGAAATTCCGAAGTGGCCGGTGGCCGGCAAGACCGCAGGCAAGGAAGCCGGCGACTGGCTCCTCGGCGTGATCGACGACATCGTGGCCGAGGCCTACTGACACCCCACCTTTGACGAGGGATGTAGGCGTTGTTCTCGTTTTGCCTCGGTCTGGTGCCTCATCCTGGTGTTTATCGGCACTCTTGCCAACGGCCAGAATGGCGCCAGTGTTGAAACATTCCCATCCCTCGCGAGCGTGATGTGGGCGGGTCCGGCTCCTGTACGTCGCACCAAAACCCTTGAATCGCTTGGAAAAAAGTTGGCTGACACCGAGTTTGGAAAGCTGGCTGCCGAAACCGCAGCGTCTGAACAATAGCCGCTCGTGCCGTGCATGCGTGGCGAGGCTCACGGCCTCTCAATCGCTCCGGCGGCCAGAGGCATCGGGCAGTCGAGCGTATCGGCGAAGCCGCGAAGAAGCTCGGCCTCATCCGGCGTCATGACGCCGTCGTGCGACACGACCATCGCCATCGCATCCATGAGGCGATGTTTCGAGTCTGGCTTGATGGATGCCAAGGCATCGACCGCATGACTGACCGCATCGAGGCGGACCTGGTCGCGATCCAGAAAAGCGAGCCCGGTGAGCCCCGTCGCTCGGCAGCCACGATCGCATGCCGCGCGCGCATCTGTCGCCGATGAAGTTCCGGCATGGGCCAAGCTGCTGAGGAGGATCGACACATCTTGCCGCGTACCACGGCCTCGTCGGGGACTGGCAACAGCGATACCGAAGGCATGGTCGAGGTGGCGAACGAGTATTTTTTGGAGCACCCACTCGAAAATATCGAGCCGCGAATCGGTTTCGATGAGCACCTCGACGGTCTCACGAAAGCGGCGGTACTGGGCCGCCGACAGAGCCTTGAGTGTGCTCACCGCCAGGTCAACGAGCGCGAGCCGTTCACTTCGTGGAAGCTCGCGCACCATGGTTTCGAGCCGTCTGGTCTCGGTAGCCACGCCCGGCTCAGCCTGGGCGTTAAGCTGCGCGAGCTGAGTGACGCGAATAACATTGTCTGAATCGAGCAGCATGGCGTAGATGACCGCGCGGCAGCCGAATGGCTCGTGGGCTGCGGCCCGAAGCCTCTGCGGGATATCTTCCAAGACCCGGTGGGCCGCTCTCAGGTCGGTTGCCGTCGGTTCGCCGATGGCGGCGACGGCCGCTGTGGCCTTGACGCCAATGGGAGTGCCGCCAGCGAACCCAGCGACGGCAGCGTTTCCATCGAGCCCTGCGAGATGGCCTGCGTCTATGGCGTCTGTCGCCATGGACGCGGCCCGTGAGGCATCGATGCGAGCAATGCGTTCGGCCAGCGGAGGATGCGTGGCAAACAGCGACATCACACCCGATGTGAAAAACATATGAGACGCTTCGGCGGCATGCGGTGCCGAGAGCTGGGAGTTGGCTTCCTCGGCGATCCGAGAAAGCGCCCCGGCGAGCCCGTCAGGATTCCTGGTGAACTGCACGGCCGACGCATCGGCGAGAAACTCACGTTGCCGACTCACGGCCGCCTTGATGAGGCTGCCGATGACCGTGCCGACGTAGCCGATCACCATGATCGCAAGCCCAAGCAGTCCAAGCCCCATTTGCAAGCCACTATCCTTGCTCGAGCTACTGCTCCTGGTATGGAATGCCACGCGAAGCAGGTAGTACCCGAGCAAGCCAAGCACAAGAATGCCGTGGACGAGCGCGACGAGGCGGGTGTTGAGTCGCATGTCGCCATGCAGGATGTGGCTGAACTCGTGGGCGACCACCCCTTGGAGCTCGTCCCGTGAGAGTTTCTCAGCGGCTCCTCGCGTGATGCCGATCACTGCGTCATCGAGCCGCTTGCCAGCGGCAAAAGCATTGATGGAGCTCTCCCGGTCCAGCAGGTAGACGGGCGGCACCGGCGTGCCCGCAGCGATGGCCATCTCCTCCACCACATTGAGCACGCGGCGGTCGAGTGGGTCGGGCGAATCTCCAAGGACGATCCTTCCACCGAGAAGCTCTGCCAGGCTCCCGCCGCCTCCCGAGAGCTGCATCGTTTTGTAGAGGCTGCCACTGCCGACCACGGCGGCCACGCCGGCAGCCACAATCGCGAAGATTTCTGGTTGCCACCAACCAGGATCATCGACAGCCTCCGCCTGCATTTCTTCGGACTGGGCAGCCGCGACCAGGCATCCGGCAATGACGGCGTACGTCATGACGACGATGCCCCCGAAGGCGACCGCCATGAGAACCACCAGCCACACCGTGTTCCGGCGGGCTCGGTCTTGATGCGTGAAGAAGTCCATGGCCACCATCGCCCAGAAACCAACACCTCAGAATGGAACCCCTCAGAACGAAACCTTCGGGGCTTCTTTGATGACCTGGGCGTCTTCAAACTCGAGGAGTGAGGCTGGTCCGTAGCCGAATGTTCCCGCGAAGAGCACGGGTGGGAATGTGCTGCGGTAGGTGTTGTATGCAGTCACAGCATCGTTGAATGCCTGGCGTGCAAAGGCCACCTTGTTTTCGGTGCTCGTGAGCTCCTCTTGGATGGCCAGCAGATTCTGGTTGGCCTTCAGGTCGGGATACGCTTCCGCCAGGGCGAAGAAGCGGCCCAGGCTTTGGGTCAAAGCCGTTTCGGCTACCCCGAGCGTTCCGATCGCGGCCGCGTCACCCGGGTTTGCTGCCGCGGTGGAAGCCGCCGACGCGGCTCGATTGCGTGCCTCGATGACGGCCGTGAGCGTTTCTCGCTCGTGCTTCATGGCGCCCTTGGCGGTTTCCACGATATTGGGAATCAGGTCATAGCGGCGTTTGAGCTGCACATCAATCTGCGCGAAAGCGTTCTTGAATCGCTGCGAGAGGGTCACAAGCTGGTTGTAAATGCCCGCGACCCAGAGTCCGACGACCACGGCCACGGCGAGAACAATCAGAAGTGTGGTGGTGGTTTGCGACAGAGCCAGAAAGGGCATGTCTGGGATCTCCTTGGAAATGGCTCGAGAACGCGGCCGGCCTCAGAAGGGGCGGCGGGCCGCCGCCAGGCGGAGCAAAAAAAGTCGGGGCGGTGGGGTTCGAACTCACGACCTCCTGGTCCCAAACCCAATTCGACCAACTCGGTTGAAAAGCCGGAAATCACTTAATTCTCGCACCATATCGCACTTTCGAGGAACTTGCAAACAGACGCACCGTTGACCGTATTCATGCAATTTTTGCATCGTTATCCGGTCAAACTTACAGGCTGCTGAGCATCCGGCTGCCTGGTGATGCCCCAGTTCATCGACCACCCCATGCCCTGGCTCGTCTACATCCTTCGGTGCTCTGACGGGTCGCTCTACACGGGCATCACGAACGACCTCCCGAAGCGACTGAAGACCCACGCTGCTGGCAAGGCGTCTCGATACACCCGCAGCAGACTTCCCGTGACGCTGGCATACACAGAGCCACGACGATCGAAGTCGAGCGCTCTGAAACGGGAGGCGGCGATCAAGAAGCTGCGCCGGTCCGAAAAGCTCGCGTTGGTCGCCCGATCGAAAGCAGCAGCTGGCCAGTAGCGTTTCACGAGCCGGGTCCACATCCCTTTTGCCTCGTTCCCGCACGACCACAACGCCCACACGACACCACCAACCGCCCCCGAGCCAACCGTTGGGTGTTCTGACACTCCTGAACCCCGAGGTCGCGATCAAACGCGGACATAAATTCCCCGCGAGTTTCCTTCGTATGGAGACAACAAACCCCTCGGAAATTCCCCCTGCCCCCCCCAAAAAACCTCGTATCTCGGCGCAAAACCACACATTCCCGAGCCAACACCGTCCACAAGAAAGTCCGGCAAATCGTGGGAGTTTCCAATTCCCGTATTCTTGTTAACAGGATTTCGAGAACCCGGACTATTGACACCAAAACCCGGATTTCATGGGCCTTTTTGTTCACCCCCTTTTTCCATGATATCAACGGCGCGGTCGATACATGCCCGCCCATTTATCCCCTCGGCCGGCCACATTTATGCCCTGTGTGCGACTTTTCACGATCCCAAAACGCGGTACTCACCCATCCGCCATCCTGAACCCGGCTTTCCTATCAATGAGCCACCAACACCCAGGCATCTTGAGGTACGCGTGGTGGGATGGACCGAAACCAGACACCACCAGATCGCACCCAGGTTTCCCGCCCCTCCCCTCCTTTTGACGACCGTGCTGACCCAATACGCGAGCATCTGGCCGGCTTCAAATGGCCGGAGAAGTTTCGAGATACTGCCTTCGGCGGGACTCTCAACATCGAGCCAGGCGACAGAGTTTTCAGACCGGGGCAACACTGGGATCGGTTCATGAAGTGCCGCCGTGAGCTCGTTCGATTCACAGGCCAGACGCAAAGACGACTCGACAACTGGCTTCCGCGGTTCTTTCCAGTGACTCAAGAAGGCCGGCGATCCCAAATGGCAGACCGGATCTCAAACGCACGCCTCAGGGCTGTTTCTCGGGTTGGGTTCGGTCTGCTTCTCATACGGTGACCAGGCATCTACGGCTACGAAATGCCTGTGTGGTTCTGGCCGGTTCTGAGTACGCGTTAATGATCCGGCTGCCAAATGCGGATCACGGGCCCAACTCTCTCGCTATTTCCGTTCGCGTGTAGCCGGCTTTGTGGCAGCGCGTTTTTTCACGACCAGCCAAAAGGGGGTGGCCGGCTTCTATTCCTATCAATGAAGCCCCGGCAACCAGCTCCCCACATGAAAACGAGCAAATACCGGCCACTCGTTCTCCCGGCCTATTTTTCAGCGACATCGAGCCAGCCCCATAGGTACCTGCACGCGAAACTCCTGTACGGTCGCCATGTATCCGCGAGCTTGCCCGAGGACTTTTTTGGGGGGGTGTCGGGAATTGCGTGTGGCTGGGGTTTTGCGTGTCGTTGGCGGCATATCGGATTTTTCATCCCGCGGCCGTATACGAGGTCGCGGAAAGAGGGGGTGGCAAGTGGGCGATTCTCATTGATATCAACGAAGACGCGGGTTGGCCGGATGTCACGAGTAGCTCAACAAGGTCGGCAAAAGGCGCCGTGTCGTCTGCTCGGGAATCCAGGATGACGGCCCTTGGCATTGTTGTCATAAAAGTGCCGCCACAGGGTTTTCCGCGAGGGGCAGAAAAACGAGCCTGGCCGAACCTGACTTGATATCTATGGAGACGGGCATCTGGGTTTCCCATCCACGAGCCCAGAAACAGCAAAACCCTCCCTGGCCCTCTCTCATGAGACGGACCAGGAAGGGCTTATGCGGGATTGCCGGGGTGAGCAATTAGCCGAGTCGCTTCAGAACTTGGACGGCAGATTCCACGTGCTCCAGGCCGCCAAGCTCATTCGCCAACTTCTTGACCGCGAAGAGGGCGTCGAACTTGCCGCTCGTCTTTGCTGCGGGTACTGAAGCGACAACTGCCTTCGCCTTTGCAGCAGCCTTCTTTCTTCCTCGCTTAGCCTTCACCACGATCCCGGCTTTTTCCAATTCTCGTGTTCGCAGCTGGTAGATCATCGGTGCCGACACCTTGATGCCCTTTGCTTCGAGCTTCGTCGTGACGGTCTTCGCCCAACCCTCCGGGGCGTCCTTAGCGATGGCTCCGATGTCGCTGAGAATCTTCCTGATCACGTCGCTCTTGTTGACCTTCGCCTTCGCCATTGCTTTTGGTTCCTGGGAGTATGTGGACACTACCCCCGGAGAATAGTTCGGGTATGGGTCGAAGCAAACTTTCACGGGTGAACGCTGCGGCCCTTCATGAACGAACCCACCGACGCCAGTTCACCAACGACAGTTCCGCCCTTCATTCCTGCCCATTTCGCGGCATATTCAGTGAGCAGAATCGAGCCATCAAAGCTCGACTGATTCTTGCTCTTGTCCGTCGCCTCTGAGCCCACGCCTTAGGCTCGGCGATTCCCGTCTTCTCCCCCGCGCGATCCTTCTCTCGGTCGCGCTTTCTCTTCTCTGCACCTCGGAAACCAACCCTCATGACCACCGCCTTCACCGCCCTCATCGTCGTCAGTCTCGTCGCCTCTGGCTTGATCGTCCTCTGCTTCCGCGAAATGCGACTGCGAAGGGCTTGCCAGATGCTGATCGCGCGACTGCTGACCTCGCTCCACACCCTCTACATCAAATCAACCGGAGACTCGCCCACCCATGCCACCAAGAACCACACCCCCCGATTTCGACGCTGAACCACTCCATCACCGGCACCCACACCATGCTCACGTATCTGGCTATTCGCCTTCTTCTGCCCCACCTTCGCACCGGTCTACGTTTCCGGTTTCCCTGGTCGCTCGGGCGGTACTTCTCGTTTCTGCGATCGTGCTCACCGGCTGCCCTGACAACGAACGAGAAATGGAGGCTGTCCGAGAAGCAGCCCGTATTGCCGAAGAAGCCCGCCACGAACAAGCCGAACAGACTCGGACGTTCGCGGAGCTGGAATCTACGCTCTCACAGGAACGGCAAAGCATCGACCAAGAGCGTGCCCAGGCAGCCGAAAGGCACGACCAAGCAGCCCAAAGTCGTGAACGGGCAATCCAGGCTCACCGTGAAGTCAACGAAGCTGCTGCCCGAGACAGGTTCTTTGGGCAGGCGTTATTGGCATGTGGTCCGATCCTGCTTGTCGCCGTTGCTATCTGGGCGGCCCTGAGGCTCGCGCAGTTTTCGTATGCGGGGTCATCAGAGAGCGACAGCGCCATAGCCGAGGTGTTGCTCTTGGAATCGCACCTGAAGACCACATGGTACGACCCAGGAATGGCTGCTCGTCTGGTAACTGAATCACGTCTCGGCCTCCCTGATGGCACGAACTCAGGGGATGCCGGCGATCCTGAAGATGATGCACCAGACACACAGGAAGGGAGCCAAGACGCGCACGCACAAGACCACGAAGGCCGGCAAGATGACACGCCCGAAGACCCAAACGAGCCGCGACCATTCTGAGCCGGCACCACACCACACACCCAGGACATTCCCTTCTAACCATGAGCCACATCGTCGAAATCAAAACCGAAATACGAGACGAGCAGGCAGTCCGGTCCGCTTGCTCTCGCCTGCAACTGGAACCACCCGAGCACAAGACCACGAAGATGTTCTCGGGTACTGCGACCGGGCTTTGCGTCTACCTTCCGAAGTGGTGCTATCCGGTCGTCTGCGATCTCAAGACCGGCCAGATCAAGTACGACAACTACGAAGGCCACTGGGGAGAACAGCGGCACCTCAACTCGTTCCTTCAGGGGTACGCCGTCGAGAAAGCCAAGATCGAAGCCCGCAAGAAAGGGCACTCGGTCAGCGAAACCAAGCTCCAGGACGGCTCGATTCGCGTGACGGTTCGAGTGGGAGGTGCCGCTTGATGAGCACCCCAACAAGAACCATCGAGATCACCGTGTCGCCCGAAGGAGCCACGACCATCAAGACGTCGGGCTTCACGGGCTCTTCATGCAAAGACGCCACGCGAGAGCTGGAGCGTGCCCTTGGTGTAGCCGGCCGAGAAAGCCTGCTGCCTGAGTTCTACGGCCAGGGCAGCGTCGGTCAGCAGATTCAGCAGGGCTCGTAATCGCCGGGCCTTTCACGCGAAGTCGGTGGGTGGATGGTGGAGGTGAAATCATCTCCGCCATCCACCACTACTACCCACTTTTACCCCCGAGGAACCCAAGCATGGCAACACCCAGCCGCCCCGATCCACCAGACGAGTCCACATATGAGATCGTGTCACCCGCGCACCCCAGCCAAGAAGATCGGTTGAACCACGCCAAGACCAGTGTTCGCGACATCATCATCCCCCAGCTCATCGAATTCGGCGTCATCTCGTGTGAGGCTCTGTACGGCGATGAGGAAGGTGCCCCGGTGATCTACGGCCTTCGGTTTCGGGACGCGGCAAACCAGCTCGTAAAGCAGCGAAGCCTCCCATGGCCGTTCTTGCACGCTCTTGAAGGGTGCCTGACCGCGATGTTGCCGTCCGGGGCCATCCAAGAGAACAACGGCTACAGCGGCGTCCTCACGGTCAATGTTGGGATGGGCACGGTGAAGATCGAACACGAGGAGCAGTTCACGGTGACGCGCGAAATCAACGTTGAGTTCGCAGCATGACGCCCGCTTCCACCCACAACCCCAGGACATAGATATCAATGGCAACACCCGACGACGACTACATGGCGACGCTTCTTGCCGACATGCACCGCCACGAACAGGAGCGGATCGAAGAAGCCAAGACCACTCTGAAACGCACGATCATCCCGCGGCTCAAGAAGCGGGGAGTCGCAACGGTCGAATCCCGCTACTCAGGCTACGGCGACTCTGGCTGCATCGAGACGGTCGAGTATTTCGATGCCCAGAACAAGCTCATGACGGTGCCGGAGCCTCGATCTGCCAAGGCCCACTCACTCAACGACGTGCTCCATGACTTCCTGCCCGATGGCTTCGAGAACAACGACGGCGGCCAAGGCGAGATCCGAATCGATGTTCAGGCCGGCACCATTACGATCGAACACCAAGAGAACTACGTGCAGCACAACGACAGCACCATGGAGTACACGCTCTGATGGCACACGCCTACCACCACGCCGTCAGCTCGTCTCGAAAATTCGGCGGCGATCCTGACGAGTACCTGAAGTACCACGAATGGCTCGACGCCTCCAAAAGCCACATGGCGGACTTTCGACACCGAGCCCTACGGCATCACTCCGAAGGCATCTTCATGTTGGAGGCTCTCTTCGGCAGTACGCTCACCCTCTCGACCGGCCGCATTCTCCCTGTGCGGTTCATCGGAGAGCAGCACGTCATCGAAGACCTGGGACGCATTCCGACCGTGGCTGACTGGCTCGCAAAGATTCACCCGGAGCCATGGATGCTGGGGCGACGGGAGGAGATTGTGGTGTAGGGGCGTGGATGCCACGAGCTTCAGTGAGCCCTCTCCAGCCAAAAGGCCGATCAGGGAGCTATGTTCTTCATCCGAAGTGGCTTGGGATATTGTGGTACTGGGGTTCGCACAGATACCGCCCCATCAGCGTCGACAGCTTCGGCTCCACCCGCTTCAGCTGATTCACAAACTCGGCCGTACGTTTGTCGACCACCACAATGTCCGCGTATAGCGCTAGCGGTGCAAGGTACGCGTCGCCGAGGTCGCTACCAGACACACGTGGAGCCCTGCGCTGAATCTCGGCAAGTTGTTGCGAGAGCACGTAGGACGGAAGAGCCTTCGGGGGGATGTCGTTCATCGTGACGACGACTTTCGGCTGCATGGATTCTTGGAGAATCGTGAGTTGTTGAGCGTATTCCACAAGTTTCCCAAACTCCCCTACGGTCATTTCAGGATCGACAAGGTTAGGGGGGATGCGATGAAGGCGTACCGTCTGCACAAGCAAGTCCTCTTCGGCTGCGTCGATCGCGTCAACGTGCCGTCGCGCCCAGTCCGCAAAAGCCATGGCCACGCCTTGGGGATCCTCAAGCCGCTTGTCGCCGTGCATCTGCAATTGCCGACGCATCTTCGCTGCGAAGCGAACGTAGTAAGCTGCTCGCTTCTCCTTTGGGCGCCGTGGTAGCCGAAGCACGTCGCACAGCTTCCGCTCCCGAACATCCTCCGGGTCCGTCCTGGCCACAGAAGCCACCCGCTTTTCGATTTCGTGGTCGTCGCGAGCAATCGTTGGCACAAGAGACCAGATGGGAAACTGGGTTGAGAACATTTCGTCCCCCGTGCCGGTTTCCCAAAACTCAGGCCGCACCGCTGAAATGATTTCATCCCAGGCCCGCGCTCGGCCATGGACCACCGCGTGCAATTCGTGGCACAACTGATCCACAAAAGAGCCCGGAAACCATTCGCCGCCATACGGGCGTAGCCATGCGACCAGGGGCAGGCTTCGCAGAAAGTCCAAGCGGTCGCTGACCACGACCTCGTCACCATGCCGAAGCAACTCAGATACGTGCGTGAGCGTTAGCGCAACATACACCCCCAAATCCTGCAAGCGAGAGAGGAATGTTCTCGCCGCATCGCGTCGCCCGTTCTCGCAACTGCAGTAGTCGCGGGACACATATCCAAGCGTTGAGCTGTCGAGCACGGCGAGCTTGGGAAGAACAATGGCCATCGTGGTATTGGCAGTTCATGATCAGAATTGGGATCACCTCACGTTCACTGCAAAAGCAGGCGTCTACCGCAAACTGAGGACGCTGTTCATGCCGCCCAGGAGGCCCCCGGGGGCCATCAGCGCCCGCCCCCTACTCGCGACTTTGCGGGACGAACTGCTGACGTTCGCGGTGGTTCCGGGAAAAGTAGCCGTTGCCCCGAAGCCCCCTCGGGACCCGGCTCGTCGTCGCACCGAAACCGCAACTCTGAATCTGCGTGATATTCCGGAGACTTTTCAATCGCAAGCCAGCGCCGGCCGAGCCGCTCGGCAACTGCACCGGTGGTGTTCGATCCAGCAAAAGGGTCGAGGACGAAGTCACCCGGTTGCGTCAAGAACTCCATGAAGAACCTGGGAAGCTCGGCAGGAAAACGTGCAGGATGCACCTTGCGACCCAGACGCTTCGACTCACGAATGTAGTGGCTGTTCGACTCGTTGTTGCCGCACTCGATCAAGTTCGGCGGAATAGAACCGCCTTTGTCCGCGGCGAATGTGGACTTCACCAAGTGCCCAGAGGGTCTCTTGGTCTCCTTGACGCCTCTGCGAATGAGCCGTTCCATGTCCTTGCTATAGGCTTGCAAGACCCGTGAGTTGTCGGCTTGCGGGAATGGATTCGGAGAAAGCCAGAAGATGTACTCCACAGAGTCCTTGACTCGAATTCGGCGAACGTTCACCCACTCGGCCGGGGCCGGCATTTTCGCCGGGTTGTACCAGAAGAACTCTTGGCACAGGTGATACCCAACCGTGTCGCAGAGCGCAAGGAGCAATCGAAAGTGATAGAGCGAACGAACCGGAGCCCCAGGAGTCCACGCACCACCAACGTTCAAGACGAAACTGCCAGTCGGTTTGAGCACACGCTTGATTTCTTTGGCGAAGGGGAGAAACCAATCGACGTAGTCGGCCTGGCTGGCGTTCCCGTACTCCTTCTTGAAATGGAGTGCATACGGTGGGGACGTTACGACGAGATCTACAGATCCCGCCGGCTCCCTCGCCATGACTTCAAGGCTGTCGCCACAAATCGCACGGCCAAGCCCCGTGTGATAGGCGATCTCGGGGCCTACCTGGCTAGGCCGGCGAGCAGTGTTCCGAGGTCGCGACTCCATGGGGCAATGTCCTTTGCTGTGGGAAGCGGCACTCGCTGAATTGCAGCGAGTTTGTTTGGCAACGCCGTTTGCCTTGTGAGGTGAAGTGTACGCACGAACATCATGTCGCGCCAGTCCCCCGTCTTTTTTCCGAGGCAGACAGCCAGGATATCGAATTGGTCCACATCGTAGAACCGACTCGTGTGATCTCCCTTCGCCGCGCGGGTCTTTTGTGTCTCGACCTTGTAGGCCACCACCTCGCCTCCACTCCGGAACGCCTCATTCGAGTTGCGAACGTTCTTGCACTCGACACGCAGCGGCATTTCTCGTCCAGGTATCCAGATCGTGAAATCGTGCTTTCCGTCCTCGTCGTGCATTTCATACCTCTCGATCCCGCGACCAATCAGCCCGCGGATGTGTCGTTCCGCCTGTGCCTCCGCGATCGCTCCTTCCACTGCCACCCGTAGGCGAAACCGCCCATCGATGGCGTCGAGAATTTCTTTCGCTTCAAGGCCATATCGTTTGCAAAGCTCGTGATCCACGAGGAAGGCGTCCTGTCCGTTGGGTGACACGTGGTCCGGAAAATCGCGGCCACGACGACCAGAAGGATATGGTAGCCCACCATCTTCTCGCAAATCCGCAATCGGGTGCTGCGTGCAAGGTTATGGACGAATCGCAGCTCGCCCCCGAGGCAGAAATGACAGACCAGTGACTGGTGGCCGACTCGCTGAGATCGGGGGCGTAGGCTCCGAACTCCGCATCAACGCGAGACGAAGCCTTCACTCAGCGTCAACAACTGAAACAGAAGGCACCGTCAGCCGTTGCCAGTCGTATGGGAGTCGATCGGGGTTCAGTCGATATTGCCCCACGCTTACGTCTTTAAGGCACTGCGGCGATAACGCTACCCTTGCATAGTCGTTGTGGTAGACCCGCAAGCGCAACTGCTCCTGGTCACACGACAGAAGAGCGACGGCGCTGATTGAAGTATTGGTGGTAGGTGTGCACTGCCTTTTTCCACCCGGGGCAATTGGCCGTACTGCGACCACCCTCCTATTCCTTTTCTCCAAGATCGCCGTCTCAGTGCCGTACATGGCCACTTTCACATTATCGGGGCTGATTCCACCGAGGCGGCGCATATCGCAAATACACACCACTGTTGCCAATCCGTTCTTTGAATGAGGACGCAATTGGTTGGCCGCCCTCTTTATTTTCTCAGCGACTCGATCGTCCGTGAAATCAAAGTCGACGATCGTCTCACCAGCCGACAGGCGTTCGAGACGGTGCTTGTCGTCCTGGGACTCATCCAGTTGCTTGACCTCGACGATGATGTCGATGCCATTGGCGCTGAGTCCGTAATCCGGCGACTTTTTGCTCGCGACCGGGATACGTCGGAAGCGAAGGCCATGCTGCTCACAGAACGCCTCAAAGACTTGCTCAGATTCTGTCTTCATAGAGTTGCTCTACCTGCTGTCATCCCGAATGAGGCCCAACTGCAACAGGAGCCGTCGCGTCGCTTCAAGAAAACAGCTCGCCTTGACAACGGGATATTACGCGATCTCCACGCACCCACCACCCGCCCACAGGAACCCACATGCCAAACCCCAAACACACCACGACAACCCGCTCCCCCTCACCCACCACGCCCACGCTCACCTCCAACCTTCGTGAACTCGTCCAGGCAGCGTTCTCGGCAATCTGGCTTCAAACCCAGGAACCCGCCGAAGCAATCCGAGACCTGACCGCTCTTTGCCGCTCTGAAACCTGGCGTCTCGCGACCTGGGATTGCGACCGCGGTATGACGTTCCCACTTGAGCCCGTCGAACTTCCTGGCGTGACCGATACCCAGGATCCGCTCGCTGTCATCCGGGCCCTTCCACAAGTCTCAGTCGGTGCCGCAACAACCCTCGTGGTCTTTGAGAGTCTGCACCGGTTCTTGGGAGCCACTGAGATCATCCAGGCTCTCGTGCGGCAGATTCACTCCGGGAAGAGCAGCCGATGTTTTGTCGTCGTGCTGGCTCCGGTGATCCAGATTCCCGCAGAGCTCGAAAAGCTGTTCACCGTTGTCGACCATGAGCTGCCCAACCACACACAGCTCGAATGGATCGCCCGGGAAGTCGCTACGGAACCTGGCGAACTCCCGACCGCTGAAAACCTCCCCCGCGTGATCGAAGCTGCCGCAGGGCTTACCCGGAGCGAAGCCGAGAACGCCTTTTCGCTCTCGCTGGTCAGACACGGCACCCTCGAACCGGAGACCATGTGGGAACTGAAGAGCCAACAGCTAAAAAAGAGCGGCCTGGTTTCGCTTCATCGCGGCCAAGAGAACTTCGAGCAGCTTGGGGGACTCGACAACCTCAAGGCGTTTTGTCTCCGGGCTATGAGACAACGTCATGAGACCGGGACTGCCCATACACCAAAGCCTCGCGGTGTCTTGCTGTTGTCTCCTCCTGGTTGCGGCAAATCTCAGTTCGCAAAAGCACTCGGCAACGAAACGGGCAGACCAACGGTTGTTCTCGATGTCGGTGCGCTGCTTGGTTCGCTTGTTGGCCAGTCAGAGAGCAATGTCCGGGCGGCTTTGAAGCTGGCTGACGCAATGGCTCCGTGTGTGCTCTATGCAGACGAGGTGGAAAAAAGCACCGCGGGAGCATCGTCATCCGGGCAGACAGACTCCGGCGTAACAGCTCGCGTGTTCGGGTCACTGCTCACCTGGCTGAACGACCACGAGAGCGACGTCTTCTTCGTCGGCACCTGCAATGACGCCTCGAAGTTGCCGCCCGAGTTTGCCCGAGCTGAACGGTTCGACGGCGTGTTCTTCGTGGACTTGCCCGGACGCGAACAGAAGGACGCGATCTGGGGCATCTATCTGTCGGCGTATGGGCTCGACTCACAGCAAGCCCGACCGGATGACGCCAACTGGACCGGGGCTGAGATCAAATCGTGCTGTCGGTTGGCTGCGCTCCTCGACGTGCCCCTGATCCAAGCAACTCAGAACGTCGTGCCTGTTGCCGTGACCGCTGGCGATAAGGTCGAGAGTTTGCGGCAGTGGGCTTCCAGTCGGTGTCTCTCGGCGGATCGGGCTGGCGTCTATTCGCGAGGTCAGGGGACGGCGAATGGACGAGCAAGGAGGGTGATGCGAGAGCCGGGGAGGAATTGAGGGTCAGGAGTCGGGGGGCGGTGTTGAGCGGTGGCATGGCCGCAGGTAGATTCCGCGAGGGGTTCTGGGCTCCCGAGTCGGCTCCAAACAACTTGAGCCTTGAGGAACGGTTCATGAACTCTTTTGCCGCCGTGCGATTGCTTTCTATTCCGCTTGTCACCGTGGTCCTGTGTGGCTTTTCAGCCAGTGTCGGTGCGGCGACAGAAGGCAAACCGCAGCATGCCACAGACGAGATCAAGTCGTTGACGCTAGAGCAGGCAGAACTGCTTGTGGCACAGTATGAAGGAGATGTCTTGTCCCTCGACGGCCTCACCACGCTCTCAGACGAAGCGGTGAGGGTACTGGCACAGTACGAGGGTTTTCTGTCTCTTAATGGTCTAACCACGCTCTCAGATGAAGCGGTGAAGGTATTGGCGCAACACAAAGGCTCCCTATACCTCGACGGCCTGACTACGCTCTCCGACGAAGCAGCAAAGGCACTGGCACAACACAAAGGTCTCCTGACTCTCAACGGCCTAACCACGCTTTCACCAGAAGCGGCAAAGGCGATGGCACAGCACGAAGGCAGGCTGTACTTCGGCGGACTAACCACGCTTTCAGACGAAGCGGTGAAGGCGCTGGCACAGCACAAAGATGGTCTGTCCCTCCACGGTCTAACCACGCTCTCTGACGGAGCGGTGAAGGCACTAGCGCAGCACAAAGGTGGGCTGCTGGCCCTCAGCGGACTAACCAGGCTCTCAGACGGAGCTGCGAAGGCGCTGGCGCAGCGTAATGGTGACCTGGTCCTGAACGGCTTGACCACGCTCTCTGACGAAGCAGCGAAGGCACTTGCACAGCACGATGGTCACCTACTGGCCCTGAACGGCGTGACCACGCTCTCTGACGAAGCGGTGAAGGTACTGGCACAGCACAAGGGTTACCTGGCCCTCAGCGGCCTAACCACACTCTCACCAGAAGCCGCGGAGGCGCTAGCACAACACAAAGGCTTCCTGTCCCTCGATGGCTTAACCACACTCTCTGACGAAGCGGCGAAAGCACTGGCGCAGCACAAAGGTCTCGTGTTCCTCCACGGCCTGACCACGCTCTCTGACGAAGCGACCGAGGCCCTTCGTTCAAATTCTCTGCCTAAACAATTCAGAGCGCGTTTGAAATAGGTCCAGCGGCGACTGCATGGGGTGGATGATGTGTGCATCATCAAGGAGGTGCTCACGATGGCCTATTCGCGGGATCAAGGGTCGGCGAATGGACGAGCGAGGAGAGTGATGAGGGAGCCGGGGAGGAATTGAGTCGGTGACGGGTGTTGCCCGCGATCGTCTATAATGGCTCGTTGGCGACTGAGGATATCCCACGAAGTCGCTCAGGGGCCGTGGAGAATGTCGACGCAATGAAGGCTCATGGAACTCAACCCGTGTTGTGCGCGTTGCTGCTCGCCGCTGTATTCATCGTGCAACCGACACTAGAAATCGAGCGAGCGTCCGCGACGCCGCCCGCCGGGCATGCGAAGGAGGATGAAGAACCCCTTTTCATGGTGAAGGAGAAGGGCAAGTTCGGCTTCATCAATGCGATTGGCGAGATGGTCATCCAACCACAATACGACGACTGCCACTATCAATTCAGCGAAGGAATGGCTGCAGTAAAGGTTGGGGAGACATGGGGCTTTATTGATCGGCTGAACCGCATGGTGATCCAGCCGCAATTTGATTCAGCCTGCGCCTTTCAAGGCGGGCTGGCCGCCGTGGGTACTGGCCAGCCGTTCGTCGGTGAGCGAAAGTGGGGCTACGTGAACAAGACCGGCCAGTATGAGATCGCACCACGCAATGATTTGCCATACAGTGGATTCCACGATGGACGTCTCCATGTCAAAAGAGAAGGCAAATGGGGATATCTAGACCGCACCGGCGAAGAGGTGATCGCGTGCCGGTACGCCGACGCCAATCCCTTTTCGGAAGGTCTTGCTGCCGTTCAACTGAACGACCACGAAGGCGGCTTTATCCATCCAGACGGCACTTGGGCGATCCGCCTGAAGGGCGTTGTCCCTCATCGTGCGTATGGATTCTCGGACGGGCTGGCAGGAGCTTTGGATACTAAGGCGGGCAAATTCGGTTTCATCAACAAGCAGGGCGACTTCGTCATCCCCCCACAATTCGACGATGTCTGTGAATTCCACGAGGGGCGGGCACCCGTCTGCATGAAGTCACGAGACGCCGAGGGCTGGCCCATCCGGCGATGGGGCGTGATAGATCGGACCGGTCGCCTGATCGTTCCCGCCATCTACGAGACGATCTGGGATTTCGAGGAAGGGATGGCCAAGGCAGTCGCCGTCGGAAAATTCGATATGACGCGTGACGGAGACGACGGGTTTCTCGATCTTGATGGAAGACTCGCCATCCCCTGCCGATTCCGCACGGTGAGCCCATTCCAAAACGGCCTAGCCATGGTGCGAGTGGGCAATTACAGCGACGACAAGGGATGGGATGGCTACATCAACAAGAAAGGCGAGTTCGTCTGGCGACCCAGCGACTACAAGGCGCGCGACGAAGCCAGGGAGAAGGCCATCGCCATCATGAAGGCCGAGAGAGCGAATCCATCCATCGTGATCCTGCAGGATCCGGCATCCAAGGAAAAGGGCCTGCTCGTCACTTGCCCCAGGACGATCCCGTTCAACGGCGCCAAGGCGGGGCAAATACCGATCCAAGTCATTAACCGTCTCGACGAAGAGGTGTTCCTGGAGGTCACCGGCCATGAATCCCTGGACTATGCCCTGGAAACTTGGGAAGGCGGATCCACCTCCGGGGGCGGAGGTGTTGTAATTTTCCCTGACAACACACAATTGCTCAAGCGTCTCCACGCCACGCACTACTCGGAGCAAGGCGACTTCACTTGCGGATGCTGCTCGACGGTCATCCGATCCACAATCCCTTCGGATGCACTGGAAAGTGGCCGGGCGCGCGGCACGGTGGGACTGCGAATTAGTGGGTACTACCGGAAGTCAGGGAAGGAGTTCTTCGAACTTGTTGAACTGCCGATCGAGTTGGTTGAAGCGGCGGTCGAGGTCGCTCCAAAAAACGGCAAACCATAGACGCGAGCGTTCGGTCATTCGAATCTCTGGTTTCACGGCGTCCCCTCCGCTGCGTCGCTACTCACAACAATAGATCGCTTGGTGGATGGGTCACAACGTCGCGGTCTCCGCTTCCACGCCTGTCCATCCGGTCTCCCCGCCACCATTGAAAACAATGACCGCGCCCGCCCGCAGCGCCTCCGGCCTCGCGGCGGCCGATGGACAACCCGAGACGGCTGCCCGACCGAGGTTCATAGGTGGTCACCGGTGGGTACCTATGGCGGTCATAGCTGTGACCGATATTACAGATAACAGAGGCGGCAGGTCGGCCTTCGGCCTCTGCCTGCCGCCGTTAGAGGGATTTTGGGAGAGTTCGAAAAGCCAACTCCCAACTCACTCACTCACTCGGATGAACCGCTAGCGCTCCCGCCCGCGCGGACCATCGCTAGCGCGCGCTCTGCGGGCCGTTCGTGCTGGAAGGTGTCCGGAGCCGGCTGGACGCCTGATCGGGCGCCAGAGCGCGCGCTACGCGCCCACGGAGGGTGGTCTGTCGAGGTGGGGTTCGGTATCCCGATTGGCTGGAAGGGATGGTTCGGTCGGTTTGCATTGCCAAGGCGCCGAGGTCGATGCTGGCGGGCGGTGTACGGGTGGCTCGAACAAGCCACCACCCAACGATTGCAGACGCGCCGGTGGCCGTCCTAACTTTAATTGCACACCCGTGGTGGCCCACGCTCGGGGTCTGCACGTGTCATGCCGCGGCCCGTTTGCTACAGCCATCCACGGCCTCCACTCACTCGGGGAACACTGCGTTCCGCCCTCCGGGCTGCGATGGCTTTCTACACCGGCTCTTTGACACGGGTGCCCCCGACCCGGGCAGCGCACTCGTAGCCCGCTTCGCTTGAGCGCCGGATCACTCGCCTGCACCCCGAGGTAGACTTGCAACCTCCCTGGAACTCGGAGCAATGGGCATGGAATGGCAGCGTTGTGCGTGGACTCTCGTCCTGCGGACTACTGCGCATGCTTCGGCTGCAGAGCCGCCGGGGGCACACACATCATCTCGCCCGGCAGATGACATCGCAAGGGCCGCCATGGCTTCAGACGCATGGCGTGAGTACGAACGTGTCGAAGCCGCCGATGCCAAACTGCGGGCCGCGCTTGCGCAGCAGCGTGGCTTCAACTGGGACGAAGCCACGCTGGGAGACGTGGCCAAAGAGCTTGCCGAAATCCTTGAGGCGCCGGTCAGACTCGATTTACGAGCCTTGAACGATGCGGGGCTCGATGCCGACACGCCGCTCACGGCGACTATTTCACCCATGCCGATTCGCAAGGGCATCCACCAGGCTCTCGCTCTCATTGACATCGCGTCGTACGTGGACGAAGGCACGCTAGTCATCACCACGAAAGATAAAAGCGACGAACGCCTCATCGTGCGCGTGCATGACGTGACGGACCTCGTGGTCAAGGACCTCGATGATCCGCTCGCAGGCACGAACTATCAGTCGTTGTTCGAAGTGATTCACTCGCTGATCGCCCCCGAGACCTGGGACGTCGTCGGCGGACAGGCGGCCCTGCGGCCATTCAGTGGGCCTGGCATCGAAGCCGTCGTGGTGTCTCAGATCGAACCAATTCATGACGAGATCGAAGTGCTTCTCATGAAACTTCGCCGGGCACGCCGCGACGGTCTTCGAAAAGTGCGATCACCGGACGACTCCCAGACACCATCCAAGCCCTTTGGCGCGGGATCAGCGTTGCCACTGCCAACCCCTCCCTTCGGCCCCCCCCCCGAAAACACCGATCGCGACAAGGCATGTCAGGCGCAGGTGGCGTTGGCCTGCACGCTCTTCACGAAACTCACGGCCGATGCGGGTGGTGCCGATCGGGAGAATCTCGTCTTCTCACCCTTCGGCATTGGGACCGCCCTGGCCCTGGCATCGGCCGGGGCTCGCGATGAGACCGCCGGCGAATTCCTGCGGGCACTCGGTACCGATCTTCCGCCTGAACGGCTTCACGCGGCCATGGCAGCCCAGGCCAAGGAACTTCCGATCGGGGCGTATGAGGGCATCGATCTGCGAATGGCCAATGGCCTCTGGGTGCAGCCGGATGGCGGAGAGATTGCCGAGGACTTCACCCGGATCATCCGCCAGTGCTACGGGGCCGATGTCGCCCACATCGATTTCCGCTCGGACGATTCACGATTGATCATCAATCACTGGACATCCCAGAAGACGGATGGACGGGTTCGTGGTTTCATCGGCCCGGGTGTGTTCAACGAATGGACGCGACTGGTTCTCGTGAATGCCGTCAGCTTCCGCGGAACGTGGCACTGGCCGTTTCGACCAGGCAACACCGAGCTTCGCCGATATCACGCTCCGAGCGGCGACATCGACACGCCGACCATGTTCGGCAAGGAAATGACTGCGACCTATACCAAGATCGATGGCCTCGAGATCCTCGGGAAGGCGTATGGCGGCAGCGTTGAAATGACGATCCTTCTGCCCGCTGCCGAAGTGAGCTACGCAGAGTTCGAAAAGACAGTGACGCCTGAGAACCTGCGGCGATGGCTCGCCCCGGCCCGCAGGCGAGATGTTGATATTTTCCTGCCGAAGTTCAAGATCAAGGTGGACAAGGATCTTGCTCCAGTGCTCGCGTCGATGGGCGTGAAGCGAGCATTTAGCCAGGATGACGCCGACTTCTCAGGCATCGTCACCGACCAGAAACTGTTTCTCCAACAGTGCCAACATGCCGCGGAGATCGAACTGGACGAGCAGGGGACCGTCGCTGTGGCTGTCACGCGGTTGGTAGGCGGCATGGGCGGACTTCCAGAACCTGTCGAGATCCCGACCTTCCGTGCCGACCGTCCCTTCGTGTTCCTGATCCGCGACACGCGGACCGATACGATCCTCTTTATGGGTCGGGTAATGAATCCGGCCCAGTAACGGAACCGACCAGCATCGGGGCGTAGGGTGCGAACGACGGGAAACTCATGCTCGGTGATGGGTGTGAGCTCAAAACTGAGGCTTTGCCCTGAACTGGGGCTCTCCTCGAAACAACTGAGGCGAGGCGGTCTCACGGCTGAACGGCTCGCTGCTTGAGCACGCGATTTGCCGCACGCTGGAGGATTTCATTGTTCAGAAACGTGACGTCTTCGATGCTGGGCACGCTCTCAAGGACAGGGAGCGTCGCATCACTGGTCAAACGCTTTCCGTCAAGAATGAGGTGCTTGAGGGAAGGGTGATCGCGAAAACGACTGAATTGTTCGTCTGTGAGTTGTGGTCCATAGAGAACGAGCCGTTCAAGGGGGCGGAGATTTGCAAGCGCCACTGCACCTTGGTCCCTCACACGACAACCGGTGAGCGCCACTTCTCGCAGGGTCGGAATCTCGGCCACCGAGTCGGCTGAAATAGCCGACGAAAGCGACAGACTTCGTAGATTCTTAAGCCGATGCAGATGCCGCACTCCCGCGTCCGTCAGCCGGTCCGACCCAAGGTTTAGATGCTCCAGTTGTGGACACCGCTCAGCCAATAGTCGCAATGACTCGTCCGTCAATAACCCTGAATCGAGATCAAGTCTCTTCAGTTTTTTCGTGCCAGCCGTGAGCCGATCCACAAACTGATCCGAAAGGCTCCAGCCATCATGAATCAACAAGGATTCGAGGTTGGCCGCCTTGCTCAAGTGCTCTGCACAGAGATCGGTGCAACCCGGCCCCGCACGTAGAACGCCTGGATCTGGTCCGCCAGCACAAATCTCGAAGCAAGTGAGACGAGGGAGCGCGGCGACAAATCGAAGGTCATCGTCTTTGATCGGATCGACATTCAGAGACACCGTATCGATCTGCTTCAACGCCCCGAGCTTCAAGAAGTCACCCTCGACGGTAGCCCATTCCCCAATACACCCTGTGAATCCAATGGTGAGCGACCGGAGGCTCTTGACCCTGGCGAGTTCGAGGAAGTCATTGGCGTTGACGACTTCTCCGTACGAATAGAACACGTCTTCCACGTTCGAGTGTTCTTGGAGTTGCCCAAGAGGGATGAAGTCTTTTCGCGTGGCATCGGTTGAGACGTAGACGTGCTCGAATGCTTCGTCGTCGTGGAACCAAGCCGTGCACCCCGGACCATCGCCGTTCTTCTTTAGCAGAAAACCACCCTCGCCACCCGTGCCCTCCGCGAAGGAAAGACTCGGCCACACACACAGCAATACGGCACATCCGATACGCCCTAGCCAACCGACGAACGGCTTCTTGGGACGAATGGCGACGACACTACGGTTCAGCATTCGTGCATTCCCCTGGCGAACGGTTGAAGCCTGACACACGCCGTCAGGTTCCCGTTCGCGAATCATACCCCCATCACAGGAACTCAATATGTCCACAGCAACCACCACCGAACCCACCACAGACCAAACAACCTCACGCCGAACCACCACCCCACCCACAACCCAAACAACCCCCAACGCCACCAACAGGCTTCGCACGACAATGGCCGCTGTGAAACTTGCCTTCACGTGGCTTGGTGTCAGAAAGACCCTCGCCCCTGAACAGCGAACGACAGCAGCCAGAGCGTTTCATGCCGACCGCGAACTCCTCTCGGCCAGCAAGCTCATCCTCGACACCAGAAACCCCGCCTACCGTGCTGTCGCTGCTGTTCGCTCGGAAGCTTCTGGCTACTGGCGAACCGTGACGCTGCCGTTTCCCGAGTCTGGCATTCGTCTTCTTCCCCAAAACTCGCTCGGCCTCTTCGCGAACACCATGGCCGGCTACCGCGAAAAACTCCAAGAAGCCGCCCGTGACCTCGCCGACCAGTACGACGCCATGAAGAGCGAAGCCCAAAGGCGTCTCGGGACTCTCTTCAATCTCAGCGACTATCCCACCACGCTTGACGGCATGTTCGATCTGGAAGTCTCGTATCCGACCATCGATCCACCCGCGTATTTGATGGCCCTGAATCCGGAGGTGTATCAGCAGGAGCAAGCCCGTGTCCGTGAACGTTTTGAGTCAGCCGTCGAACTGGCCGAACAGGCATTTGCGGTGGAGCTTCCGCGGCTCGTGGCTCATCGTGCCGTACGCCTTACCGGCCTACCCGACGGTCAGCCCAAGGTGTTTCGTGATTCCGCCGTCGAGAACCTGCGTGAGTTCTTCGACAGGTTTCGGCAGCTCAATATCCGGAGCAACCCCGAGCTTGATGCCTTGGTCGAACACGCTCAGCAGACGATTTCGGGTATCGAGCCCCAGCAGCTTCGTGATTCCGTGCGGCTCCGTCAGATGGTCGCCAATGACTTCGAGCAGATCCAGGCTACCGTCGGAGAGATGTTGGTTGATCGGCCCCGCAGGAACATTCTCAGGCGTACGGGAATGGGAGGAGGCGTATGAGCAGCGACGTGGAACTGGTCGTCGATGCTGGCGGTGATGTCCGGTGCATCTACGACGAGGGAATAGACCTACGCGAACTCGGGACGCTCAAGATCACCCGAGCCAGCCATGTTGAGCCCAATTCTGACGGCACCTGGTTCGCAGATATGGGGCCGTCTGGTGGTCCTGTATTGGGGCCGTTCAAGAGCCGGAGCGAAGCGTTGGTGGTGGAGCGGGAATGGCTGTCGGCTCAAGGGGCGTACGCCAAGGCAACAACCGGCCCTCTCTACTCGATCACCACCTGGGACTACACCGAGCAGGCATTCACGCCACAGAAAGGTTTGTCCGTGCCATCGATCAACGTGTCATGGCGCGGGCTTCTGGCTGCCGTGCGTGAGCTGAGGGCGATGGGCTACTCGTGTCACCGTGTTCGAGCGAGTGATGGAAGCCACGACGACAACGACAGTGTGGTGATGATTGAGCGGGTGGATGGTGGGGGTGGAGGGTGATCGTTAGCTACTTGAGCAGTCACGGACTTTGCCTCGCGGTTCGGAGTGCCCGAGTTGACCACGTTCGCATTCTTTCAAGTGTCGCAATGTCCGTTGGGTATCCGAGAAAGTCGCCGTAGTCCTGCAAGCTCTCGACGCGAAACGTGTTCGATAGGAGCCGAGCGATGTGGGGATCGACAAATGACTTGATCAGATACGTCATTTCCTCGCTGCCATGCCCCGAGCTGCCAGCGTGTACGTACCGATTTCTGTGGTGGCGAAACGACCACAGTGTCTCCTTCGCGATTTGCCGTTGGCTCTTCACAAAAATCCGGCAGGTGCGGTCAATCGTCTCATCGTATTTGCTGCCAACGGTATTCGTGATTTTCTCAAGAATTCCCCAGAGCTGAAGGAATGCTACGTCCGGATTCAACTGATCCAGTGCCGCGACGTACCGTAGCAGGATCTCCTCTAGGTCTCGCCGGTAGGGGATTGACGCAAGCCGTCTCATGCTCACCCGTCGCGACTTCTCAATCGCCGCCCATTTCTCATCGTTCTGAAACAGGACCTGGTCTCCCGTGAAGTCTGGGTCAAACCAGAAGAACTCCTCGTTGACCGCGGTGCCGTCGGGGTTGTGCAACGTATGCACAGGTCCGACATGAATGACGCCTATCGGCTTTCGCGGGCCGCTGCCAAATCGCATCTTGATGTGCCGAAACGTTGCGGCGAACGACCAAAGGGCGCGCAAGAGGCTCAAGCTATCCAGGGCATTTTTGACTCCGTCATGCGAAGTACGGCCTGAGCAACTCACCTTTACCCACTGGTATTGGGTGTCCGTGAGATGGGTACCAAAATGAGTGCCGTGCTGAGGCGATTGGAGCACGCTCGGCAAGGGGTACCGTCGTCGACTTCTGCCAATCGGCAGAATCGCACAGCCTTGTATGCCGATCTTCTTTGCGGGAAGTGCCTTGACCGAGAGTGACGTGACGAGCACGTACGGCTTGGGTTCCTGGCGGAAATACGCTGCCGAGAGTGCGTCAGCGGCCGTCAGCACAGCCTTCGGCGCTAGGGGCTGACCTGGCATCTTCTGGGCGACCGACTTGATCGCGTTCCAAACGATCTCCTTCGCATCTTCGTGGTTTAGCTCAACACCTTCGCGGTCGAGAACCACAAAGGCATTGAGGAGTGGGCTTCGCGGGCTCCACAAATCCTTCCACACAATTCGACCGTCCTCCTTGAGGACTGAGGTTGTCCCGACCTCGGCGAGCATTTGAGTGGGGGCGAACTTGCCGTCCTCTCGCATTGCAGGTTTCCCCGTGGGGTCGCGAAAGAAGACGTGCTTAGTCGGCATTGCTTCTTGCCTGAGGTGTGTTGCCACGGCTGATGAAAAAACAGTCGGGGCCAACGGGTCATTGTGAGTAGATAGAAACCTGCGTCAACGTGATCGGGCGCTGCCATCTCTCCGGCGGATTCTGACCGGGTCACCATCCCCGTCTCCCTGGCTTGCTGCGTTAGCTGCCGGGCGTTTTCCCTGTCCGTGTTCCCTTTTCCCAGGAGATTCTCTGTCATGAGCTACGTCGAATTGATCGATGCCGTGTCCCAGAAGACCGGCGAAGATTCCCACGAGATCCGCCGACACGGGTTCTCCCTCGCGGGCCCGGATGATGCCAGCCACGATCACGACCCCGACTGCCTCTTCGACCTGATCGACCTTCCGGAAACGGGAACGGTCGATTGGGACCAGGTGCTGTATGGGTGTCGCGAGCCGTTCCTCACCAGCACGCTCAAGGCCCGCAAGAAGAAGCGAGCCAAGAGCACCGGCATGAAGATTGCAGCAGGAAAGCAGGTTGCCCGAGCGGCGTGAACTGCTGACCAGACGAGTCGAGCGTTCCCATAAGTGACGGGCGTGGAGTGTGGTTGAGCTGCCCAAGGCTCGCTGCACCCACGCCCGTCGCTTTTTCATTCACCTACAACCACCAGGAACCAATACCCATGCTCAAGCTCCACGCGGGCATTTCCAGAAAAGTCGGTTTGCCCGGCTTCTCCAGCGCTTCGGCTTCATGCCACATCGAAGCGGAACTCGACTCCACCCTGCTGAACGACCGCGAGGGTTTTCAGATCGTCGTACAGCGGGCCTATCAGTCATGCGAACAAGCCGTCGAGGACCAGATCACACGGCTTCTCGACCAGGACGAACCGGCGCGCAGAACGGTCGATTGCAACCATGACACCCCGGAACAGCCCCATCACGCAAACGGCCTTCAGACGCGCAGCCAGGGGCCTTCTCGCGCATCCCAGCAGGCTACCCACGACGAAGTCACCGAGATCCGAATGAGCCCGGCGATCAATGGTGCCAGGATCATCCATCCCACGACGACCACCGACACGAAGCCAAGCCCCCGACCAGCCACCACGTCCCAGGTCAAAGCGATTCGGGCTATCTGTGCTCGCCGTCGTATCGATCTTGTGAGTTTGCTTCGTGACCGATTTGGCCTCACTACGGCAGACGAGCTTGGCATCCGTCAGGCCAGCAATCTCATCGACGAGCTCAAGAACGACGAGCCTGCTGACGGCACACACGCGAGCACCAACGGCAACGGGTCCTACGCTGCTGGAGGTGCCCGATGATTGCAGGCGTGACCAACATTGCCGGTGCTGACCTTCTCCCGGTTCTCACGCCTACCAGCACGAACCCAGCCAACGAGGTCGCCAAGAAGCTGACTGGCCGGGACTACGTTTCCTGGTCCGCTCTTTCCACGTATCGAACTTGCCCGCTGAAATACCGGTTCCGATACGTTGATGGCTTGCCCGAAGAATCCGTATCCAGTGCTCTCGTGTTCGGCACCGGGATTCACACCGCCATCGAGGAGCATTTTCAGGCTCTTCTTGCCGGTGAACCCAAACCCGACATCGACAAGCTCATGTTCGCGTACCGAAGTGCTTGGCTGCCTCACGATCCCGACGCCATTCAGTTCGGCACCAAGGAGACCCGCGACACCCTGGACGACTTGGCTGCCCGGATGTTGGCCGCGTTTCTCGTGAGCGAAGCGGCTGGTGTGGATGGTCGGGTGTTGGGTGTCGAAGAAGAGGTCCGTGGAAAGCTGGTCGAAGGCGTGCCGGATCTGTATGGCCGCGTGGACTTGCTCACGGAAAGCTCCGACACGCTCTTGGTGACCGACATCAAGACCTCACGCGGCAAATGGAGTCAGGAGCAGGTCGAAGACTCCGGTGAGCAGTTGTTGCTGTACGCCCATTTGGCCAGCGAGATCAGCCCCGGCAAGAAGATAGCCACGCGGTTTCTGGTGCTCACGAAGACCAAAGAACCTGCCATCGAGGAGCATGTTCGCGAGGTTGAGCCCGGGAGTGTGAAGCGAACGGTGGCAGGAGCGGAGCGGGTGTGGCGGGCAATTGAGGCGGGCGTGTTCTATCCGGCACCGAGCATGATGGCTTGTGCGGGGTGTGGGTATCGGGCTGCTTGTCGGGCTTGGTGTGGATAGGGTTCGCGAGAAAGGGCGGCACGGGGTTCAAAACCTGTGCCGCTTTTTCTTAGGTATCAGTGGTTGGTGGGTTGTGGCGTCCGAGAATGACCCGCGACAATATGGACTTCACCGCAGCTCACCCGGCCGCCACACCAACGTCACCGCCCATTCCGGAGCCAACCCATGAACCGTCCCACACTCGCGGTCGTCCTCGGTGCTTCCTGCGTTGTCTCGATCCAGTTGCTGTCGGCCGCTGGGACCAACGATGAGCCACGCAAGGATGAATCACCACACCCCATCGCAAGCAAGGCCGATACTCCCCCTGCTCAACCAACGACAGCCGAACGGGACGAACTCTTCCGGAAGCTAGTCACGAACGTCAGGCTTTCCGGTCACTTCACGATCGTCGGCGAAGACCTGAAAAACCTTCGCCGTGAGGAGTACGTGATCACCGGTGCCACCAAGCTGGGCAACGGCGACTTCTGGGCCCTCACGTCGCGGATCAAGTACGGCGACGTTGACCTCACGGTACCAGTACCGATTCAGGTGAGGTGGGCTGGCGATACTCCGGTCATCGCCCTGGACCGCGTGACGATTCCGGCGCTGGGCACGTTCTCAGCTCGTGTGGTGCTGGATGACGGCCGGTACGCGGGAACCTGGAGCCACGACGAGAAAGGCGGGCACCTGTTCGGCGTCATTGAGCGACTGCCTGAAGCCGGTTCAGAAGAAAAGCAGGCTGACGCGAAGTGATTCCACCGGAGCGCGTCTTCGCACTTCACTCCGACTTTCCGAAGAGCTTGAAGAACAGCTCCTTGGATTTTTCCCTACCGGCGTCCGTCAATCCCACAGACTTGTTCTTGCTGACCGGATCCTCGATGAGGCCCTTCTCGTGGAGCCGGTTCAAGGCGTCCCAGTCGTGGCTCTTCCAGGCTGCAGCGCCGAACTTGTCGTCGCAGCGGGTCAGGTACAGCAGGGCGAGAACAGCCTCGTCGATCTTGTCGCTGTCGATTTCCATGACGGCCTGCTCCGATGGGTCACTGGTTTATCCACACTGCAGGACGTTAGCAGCGCTCTGATCCCACGCGGGGTTCTGCGATCCCAACAACGCCAAGGACCACGAGTCACCGCTCCGGCGCCTTCGCCACGATTGACTTCTTGAATGCGTCGGCGCTCAGTTTCTTGACGACTCCATCGCCATACGCGACTACGCCGCCACTTTCCGCCACGCCTTTCTCGTAGGCAATTATGGTGTTCGATGCACCTTCATTCATGTCCTTCACGCGGACGCCGTAGATGAAGACAACGGCCTCGCTTTCGAGCCTGGCGAAGGCCCGCTTTTCGAGAAGGGGTCCAAGGTCTGAGGCTTTTTTGGGCGCTGAATCCTGGTTGTCGTTGAGGTAGGCGTGGTAGGCCACAACGATTTGTTTCAGGTCAATCATCACTGCCATCTGGCCATCTTGCATGCCGGCCCTTGCCGCAACCTCGGACAGAAGGCAGAAGCAAAGCACCACGCTCACGCCCAGACTTCTTCGACGCATCAGACTATTCTCCGAGACCATGGTTGCCGTTACTCGCCGAGCGACACAGATGCTGAAGGCAGGCTAACCGGCCCACCCTGTCGCATGAGTCTATCCGACGACTGGCTATCGGATCTTCATCCCCGCGGCATCTACGCCCTTGTCCACCGCTTCGCTGATCTCGTGGAAGCTGCTCTCATTCGGGAGCATCCACGCCGAGAGTTCGAACGTTCCGCGTGTGTGGGTAATTGCGAGGACGCTCCTCCCCGGCAGTTCAACGGTTTCCACGTCGAGAATGTCCAGAAAGGGGACGGCGACTTCCTCGCTCGACCATCGCGACTCCGGAATGATGATGCCCGTCTCACTCACAACGATTCGTTGATGCAGCACTGAACTGCAAACGGCCACGCCCACAATTGCCACGAACGCAATGAGGCTGACCGTAGCGCTTGCCCAGTAGAAGACTGTCGCACCCTCGGGCGATAGAGATAGCACGCGCCAGATGATCAGCCCTTGGTCATTGTCGCTGGCTATCACTCCACAAAGAACTGTCAGGGCGAGCGAAACGAATGCAAACGCAGAAAGCAGCTTTCTGCGTAGTCGATATGGGTACTCCCTGGTCACAAGTGTCCTCTCCGCGAACGGCCGCCTTCAGTAGATCGCAGCCAATCGGCTATCCATTCCGCAAGACGTCATCGCGATTCTGCTCCAACGCTTGGTTCGGCATTCCTGATTGCTTTTCCAAACGGCGACACCGCAATAGCTGCCTGGATCGCCGACTCAAATGAATTAATCCACCTTGGTCCCTGGCACGCAGTCGTCGGGCAGGCGCATGAGCAACTTGCCTTCGGCGACATCCCACACCGCCCAGCCTTTGCGTCCGCCATTTGTGCAGCGGGACGCCAACACTTTTCCATCGACCGAGAACCGGAATCCCTCCACCTCATCCCCGTGTCCGACAATTGAGCGAACCTGATTGCCCGAGACGGCATCGTGAATCGAAATCACTTCATCCCATCCATCTCTAAAATATATCGCGAACATTCTCTTGTCCGGGGAGTACGTCTTGTGCTCCCACCTCGACTCGTCTGGGGCCGGAATGACGCGAGCCGAGCCATCGTCCTTCTCCGACGGCAGTGCTCCGTTCGCGAGCACCTGGGACTCCGCAGCTATTGCAGCGCCGGATGCGAACAATACCAGGACGATAACGAAGTGACTGGGTATCACGATTGCCTCAATTCCAAGTAAGCGGGGAAACGTCTGTTGGATAATGGGAGTCGCTCAAGCGCGTTTGCGGCACCCAGCGAGCCGATGCCCGACCACTTCACCGAACGAGCGAATCAGCAGCCTGACCTCATCAGGCTCGCCGTATTCACCACGCTACCAGCACGATTCGCGACACGCCAACACGGCTCTGGCTCTGGGCTTCCTGTTGCCGAACGATAAGGCTCAGTTGCCGGCCGCCCGCGGAAGCGGACTCCCAACCGACAACATTATTTTCCATTGCGGGCGTCGCCGGTCAACTGCAGCCGATGGTTAGCGAGCCAGCCC